>NZ_LFVY01000022.1 GCF_001050155.1 Nitratireductor soli | reverse complement strand
GAATGGGTACATTCAGGGGAGCAGGTCAGCGGCGATGCAAAGGGATATGCGCGCGGACATCAGGGGTCTCCGGAATTCCATGCGGACTTGGCGTGACTTGACTTGACTTGGCTTGGCTTGGCTTGGCTTGGCTGGTTGTCGCACGCGCCCCTGGGGTCAGAATCCAAGGCCGTGCGAGGGCTGGCCGGCGCCCGAAAGGCACCTTCGTTTCTGGCTTACCCCCGGCGGCGGCGCGCGGCAAGGGCGTGCCCGTCAGGGCATCAAGCGATCAGGCGACAATTGACCACCCAGCACCGGCAGCCGCAATCCGTCATAGCCGGCGACGGGGCGCGCGTGCCACAGGCCGTTCAGCACCGCCTCCTCCGCCGCTTCCACCGCCGCCTGCAGGAACGGGTTCATGCGCGCCTCGACCAGCCGCGCGGCCGGCTCCACATCGCCTTCCAGCGACAGCCGATTGGCTGTGGAAAAGGCGATGGCGACGTCGCCGCTCTGGTCGGCCCAGAAGCTGCCAAGCCGGCCAAGCGCCGCGCCGGCGCGGCGCGACAGCCGGCCGAGCTGGCGCGCATCGAGCGGCGCGTCGGTGGCATAGACGATGATCACCGAACCCTTGTCTTCTGGATCGGAGCGATGCTCGGCCGGTGTGCCGACGCGTCGGCCAAGCACGCGCAGATCGCCCGGACGGCCGAAATTCGACAGGACCAGCGCGCCGAGCGTATAGGCGATGCCGGACGGCAGGGTGACGCGCCGCGAGGCGCTGCCGATGGCGCCGGCGAAACCGAAGGTGCGCATGCCGGTGCCGGCGCCGACCGTGCCCTGCTCGAAAACCGGCCCGGCGGCGTCAATCGCCTGCTGCGCCATCGCCTCGCCGACCGCCATCGCCTGGATGTCGTTGATGCGCCCGTCATTGCATTCGAGAACCAGCGGATTGACCGTCGGCAAATGGCGGCCGATCCCCGGATTCTCGGTGATGGCGCGGCGGATCAGCGCCGTGGCGCAGGCCGGCACGCCGAACGTGTTGGTCAGCAGGATCGGCGTTTCGATGCGGCCGAGCTCGGCCAATTGCATCAGGCCGGCGCTCTTGCCGAACCCGTTGAGCACCGCCATGCCGGCCGGCACGGGGTGGCGGAACAGATCCCCGTCATGCGGCAGGATCGCCGTGACGCCGGTGCGCGCCGCACCCGCCTGAAGCGTGGCATGGCCGACCGTCACGCCGGGCACGTCGGCGATGGTGTTGGCGGCGCCCGAAGGCAGGTCCCACCAGCGCCCGTCCCGGTCGAAGATGCGTTCGCTCATGCCTCGGTTCTCACGCCAAGCCCGCTGCCATCAGCGCAAAGCCCGACAGGACGCCGATCGCCTCGGCATGGCTGTTGGCGGTGAAGCGCACGTCGAGCGCCCCGGTCCGCTCGACGAACGGCATCAGGGCGGCGGCGTCGGCCTGGTTCTGGCGGCAGAAACCCACCGTGACGGCGAGCGGCGGCGTGCATGGCGCCTGCGCCCGCGTTTGCCGCGCACCCTCCACCGCCTGGCGCACGCCATCCTCGATCAAGGCGCACGCCTCCTGCGGCGACAGGCTTTCGGACGCGCTGGCGCCGATCGCCCGCTTGACCTCGATGAAGCGGGCGGCGGGGAACTGTTCGGCGATCTCGGCGCCCAGCTGGTCGTCGCCGGAGACGGCGAGCAGCGGCACGCCAAGCTCGGCCGCATGGCCGGCAAACAGCGTCGGCTCGCCGGCCCGCACCCCGTTCATCTCGATGCGCCGGAAGGCCAGCCCGCTGATCGTGTGCGCCAGGACGCCGAAATTGTCGGCCGCCGCGTGATAGCCGATCAGCACCACGCCGGCATGCGCCGCACGCACCCCCTCGATCATCGACAGGGGCCGCGGCCTGCCGGAGACGAGCCGGGCGCGCGGATCGAGCGCGCCGGCGATCATGTTGCGCATGGGCCCATGCGAATCGGCCACCGTGACCGCAACCGCCCCGCCGGCGAAAGCGCCGCGAATGGCGGCGTTGGCCTCCTCGGTCATCAGCCGGCGGGCAACCTCATACTCCGCATTGCCCCGCTGCCCCTGCAGCCCCTCATTGACGCCGGCCACGCCCTCGATGTCGACAGAAATGAAGATGTGCATGCTCGCTCCCTCGCAGATGGCCACCGGCAGAATCGCCCGGGCAGTAGAGCAGGAGCGAGGGCGTGGCGGCAATATGGGGTTGGGGTGGATAAGGTTGGCGGAGGGAGGCCGGGCAATGGCGCGTAACGACGTGAATGCCTGGTCGCCGACCGTCACGGCATGCCGCTATGCCGCGTACTGCCGGCGCGCCTTCCAGGCCTCGTGCTGCTTTCCCCATTTCGACATGGCCGTCACGGCATCGTTCAGGCTCAGCCCGAGCGGCGTGACCGTGTATTCGACGCGGGGTGGCACCTCTCCGTAGTCGTGACGGCTGATCAGGCCGTCGGCCTCCATCTGCCGCAATTGCTGGGTCAGGACCTTTTCGCTGATGCCCCGTGACAGCCGGCGCAGCTCGGCGAAGCGGTGCGAACGCAAGTGCAGCGCCCACAGCAGCGACGTCTTCCATTTTCCACCGATCGCCTGCAGCGCCGCGGCGAAGCCGCAATCATCCGAGTTCTCGTCCGTCATCTCTCGGGCTCCTGACAGTTTCCGACACTTACCTGGAAGTGCGTACTTCAAAACATCGGATGAACTTATACCTTCGCTTCGCACGCGCTCAAACGGAAACCTTTAAGGCCACAGGCCCGGAGACAATCATGAAACGACCAGTTTGCGTCCTCGGCACGGGGCGCATGGGCTCCTCCATTGCCAGAACGCTCCTGAAAGCGGGGCATCCTACGTGGGTGTGGAATCGTACCGCAGCGAAATGCGAACCACTGATCGCGATGGGGGCAAAGGGCGCCGCGACGGTAGAAGACGCCCTCGGCGCGGCCGAGATCATATTCGTCAACGTGCTCGACCATGCGGCAAGCAATGCATTGCTGAAGCGCGATCGCGTCGCCTCGCTCCTGGCCGGCAAAACCGTCGTGCAGCTCACGTCTGGATCGCCGCGGCTTGCGCGGGAGGAAGCCGACTGGCTCGGTGCGCAGGGCGCGGACTACCTGGACGGCGCGATCATGGCGACGCCGGATTTCATCGGCCGAGCAGAGGCTGCGCTCCTCTACTCGGGATCCAGCAGGGCCTACGAAGCCTGCTTGCCCGCGCTCCTCGTCCTCGGCGGCCAGACCAGCCACGTGGGGGAGGTTCCGGGGCAGGCCTCAGCCCTGGACACCGCCTTGCTCACGCAGATGTGGGGCGGCCTCTTCGGGGCCTTGCAGGGCATGGCGCTTGTGCAGGTGGAAGGTCTCGAACTTGACATGTTCCGCCGCCAGCTTCTCGCCTTCAAGCCTGTCGTCGATGCGGCCCTGCTCGACCTCGTCGATCGAACGGCGCGTTGCCGCTTTGCCGGCGATGACGCGACGCTGGCCTCCCTCGGCGCACATCACAGCGCCTTTCAGCACCTGTTGGAGGCTTGCGAGGAGCAAGGTCTCGACGCGGCCCTGCCGCGCGCCATGGACAGGTTCTTTCGCCAAGCGTTGGCGCAGGACGGCGCCGACGCCGACTTCGCCGCACTTGCCCCGTTGTTCCAGCGCAATGGCATGACGCACGATGCCGTCGCGTAAGGGAACGGCCGTGTTGCGCACGGCGGTGTGCTCGTGCCGGCAGGTGGAGCTTGTCTGCGCCGGCACACCGCGGCGAGTCTATGCCTGTTCCTGCGCCGAATGCCAGCGCTGCACCGGAACAGCCTTTTCCTACCGGGCCATCTATCGCAACGACGCGGTCGTGGCGCGCAAGGGGCGGACAAAATCTTGGCGTAGGACCGGGCAGTCGGGCGCTTGGCTCGATCAGCATTTCTGCGTCGAATGCGGGACCGTGGTCTTCATGAGCGCCGAGGCGCTCAAGGACGCGATTTCCGTGTCGGTGGGCTGTTTCGAGGATCCGGATTTCCCACCGCCACAGAGGCTCCACTGGCCCGAGCAGCGACATCGGTGGCTCGAACTGGAAGCCTTTCCTGAGGCGCATTCCTCCCCCTCCTGATCTCGCGGGGAGCAGTTCCCGCCCAATCGCGTTCCAGGCGGCGGGTTGGCCATCCAGCCGCGGCGCTCGACCACCGCCCTGTGCTCCAGTGCCTCGGCCACGGTTTGGACGACGACGGCCGCAGCCGGGGCGCGGCAGTCGGGCGGCCTGTCCGTGCCGCGCCTCGCGAAACGCTCGATCAGCGCCGGATTGACGCGCCGCCGCCTGTACCCTGCCCCTTGATTTCCCCGGCAATCGCTGCCACATAAATCCCCTGCCCGCGCCGCGCCTTGCGGCCCTTGCCAGCCGGCACCCGAAGCACCCTCTTCTCCCTTTTGGCCGGCTGCGCGCCGCCCGGTGCTTTTTTTCTTCCCCCAAAATCCTTCGCCGCCGCGCGTGCATCCGCGCGCTCCGCACATCTGTTCCACAGGGAGCATCCCATGCCCTCACGGCTTCTCCTGCCGGTGCTTGCGCTGGCCGTCTTCTTCGTCGGCGCGACCGAATTCATGATCGCCCCGATGCTCACGCCCATCGCCACGGCCTTTGCCGCGCCGCCGGCGGCGGCCGCCTGGCTGATCTCGGCCTATGCGCTGGCCTATGCGCTCGGCGCGCCGCTTTTCGGCCTCTTGGCGCATCGGCTCAGCCGGCGCCGGCTGCTGATCGCCGCGCTCATCCTGCTTGCCGCCGACGGCGTCGCCGTCACGCTCGCGCCGTCGCTCGCCATCGCCATCGCCCTGCGTGTTCTGGGCGGGCTGGCGGCAGCGGCGCTCATTCCCGCCGTCTTCGCGCTGATCGCCGATCACTATCCGCCGCGCGACCATGCGGCGGCGATGGGGCTTGCCATGCTCGGCATGACGGCCGGCATCATCGGCGGGCCGGCGCTGGCCGGCGTTTTGACCGAGGCGGCCGGCTGGCGCGCGCCGTTTCTGGCCAGTGCCGCCGGCTGCCTGGTGCTCTTGCCCTTCGCCTCCATCGTGCTGCCGCGGCGGGAGGCGGCGCCCCATGCGGCCGGGCGCGCCTCGCCCGCCATTCTCCTGCGGCCGGCCATCGCCCGGCTGATCACCGCCAAGGCGCTGTACAACGGCGCCGCCGTCGCCGGCTTCGCGCTCAGCGGCGAGATCCTGCGCCGGCGCTACGGCATCGACACCGCCCAGACGGGCCTGGCGGTCACGGCCTTCGGCGGCGGGTTGGCGGCGGGCAATCTCACTGTCGGGCGGGCGCGCCGGGCGCTTGCCGGCGACGAGGCGCTGCTGCTCGCCGCCGTCGGCCTCCTCTGCCTGGCCTTTGCCGCCTTCCTGGCGCTGCCGCTGCCGCTGGCCGCCGCGCTGGTCGCGCTTGCCCTTTGGGGTGCGGCGCTCGGCCTTGCCGCCCCGGCCAGCACGGCGCTGCTGGCCGCCCGCGCCGCGGCCGCGCCCGGCAGTTCCCGGGGGCTGGTGCTGTCGGTCTCCGAAAGCGCCAACAACATCGCCCTGATGGCGCTTCTCACCCTGGCCTCGCTGGCCCTCGAGCAGCGCGGAGCAGTCGCCTCTGCCCTCGTGCTGGGCATCGGTCTTGGTGCCGGCGGCGCGCTCCTCATCGCCGACCGCGTGGCCCAATCAAAACCGGCGATACGGCCGTGATGGCCCTTGCCGTCATGGCCCAAGGCGTTAGCATCGGCTGCTCCCGCGCGACCGACCACGGCCGCGACAGCGCAATTTCGAAAGGCAACCGCAATGGAACTCGACGGCGCCGTCCTCCTCCTGGTCGATTACCAGCAGGCCTTCGATCACGCGCCCTGGCCGCGCCGCTGGAACGGGGATGTCGACCGCAACGGCCAGGCGTTGCTTGCCGCCTGGCGCGCCGCCGGGCGACCGGTCATCCATGTCAGGCACGATTCGGTCGAGCCGAATTCCACCCTGCGCCCCGGCCAGCCCGGCAATGCGCTGCGCCCCGGCTTCGAGCCGCTGGCGGGCGAGGAACTGGTTTCCAAAAGCGTCAACTCCGCCTTCATCGGCACCGATCTCGATCTGCGCCTGCGCCGTCTCGGCGCGAAGACGGTCGTCGCCTGCGGCATCTCGACCGACATGTGCGTGTCGACCACCATCCGCACCGGCGCCAATATGGGCTGGCCGATGGTGCTGGTGGCCGACGCCTGCGATTGTTTCGACCTGCCCGACGGCAAGGGCGGCACGATGCCGGCCGAAACCGTCCAGACCGCGCATGTGGCAACGCTGGGCTTCGAATTCTGCAAAGTCACCGATACGCAAGCCCTGATCGACGCGCTGTGAGGGAACTTTCGGCCGCAGGCGGCGTTTTTCCCTGCAGCGAAACCGCCCGTGTCAACCGGGCGCGACGGTATGGAATACAGGACGGATTTTCCCGGTTTCTCCGCCTGGCACCGGCGCATCGGCAGACGCGCTCCTGTCCCGTCCGGGCGGTTTCGTCCGCTTTCCTCAATTGGGGGGAAACAGCGTGATCAGCGCCACGGCGACGATGGCCAGTGCCAGGCCCGCCCCCTGCACGGCCGAAACCTTTTCGCCAAAAATCACCAATGCGACGAAATTGATGGCGACGAGCTGGATCACCGCCGACAGGCTGATCGCCACGCCCAGGCCCATCTCGCGGATCAGCCGCAGCATGATCAGATTGCCGAGCGTGTAGAGGATCAGGGTCAGCGCCAGCCAGCGCCCGCTGGGCTGCAGCAGGCTCCAGGTCTTGGCGGCGCTGGCCGCACCGACGAACGTGGCCGTCGAGACGGACAGGAGCAGGAACGAAAACGCACTCATTTCAGTGATCTCAAGAAAGTCTTCTCGCCGCGAGCTTGATCACAGACGACGCCATTTGTCATTCAGCTTTGCGCGACGGGGCCGGTTTTCCACCTGGCGGTGATGGATGCAGCCGCTCACCCGTTTTCGAGGGCGGCCAGCCGCCGCTCGAGAAACCGTCGCTCGGCCTCCTGGTGCACCAGCTCCAAGGCCTTGCCATAGGCAGCGCGCGCGTCCGCCGTCCGCCCCAGCCGGCGCAGCATGTCGGCGCGGGCGGCGTGCGCCAGGTGATAGGCGTCGAGCCCGCCCGCCGCCATCGCCACGTCGACCGCCGCAAGCCCCGCATCCGGCCCGTCGCGCATGCCAAGCGCCGCCGCCCGGTTGAGCCGCACCACCGGCGAGGGGTCGACGCGCAGGAGCACATCGTAGAGCGAGACGATGGCCTGCCAGTCGGTTGCGGCAAAGCTTGCCGCCTCTGCGTGCAGCGCGGCAATCGCCGCCTGCAGCGTGTAGGGCCCGACGCCATGGCTGGCGAAGGCGGCGGCGATCAGTTCCCCCGCCTCGGCGATCATCGCCCGGTCCCACAGCACCCGGTCCTGCGCCTCGAGCAGGACGATGTCGCCCGCAGCATCCGTGCGCGAGGCGCGCCGCGCCTCGTTGATCAACATCAGCGCCAAAAGCCCGCTCGCCTCCGCCTCCCCGGTCAGGCCGACGACGAGCCGCCCGAGCCGGATCGCCTCGGCGCAAAGGTCGGCGCGCGTCAGCACCGGCCCCCCGGTCGCCGCGTAGCCTTCGGAAAACACCAGATAGACGACGCGCAGCACGCTTTCGAACCGTTCGGCCAATTCCGCCCGGCCCGGCACCGCATAGGGGATCGCCTCGTCGCGGATCTTCGCCTTGGCGCGCACGATCCGCTGGGCGATGGTCGGCGGCGTGGCCAGATAGGCGCGGGCGATCTCCTCCGTCGTCAGCCCGCCCACCTCGCGCAGCGTCAGCGCCACGCGCTGGTCGGGCGCAAGTGCGGGATGGCAGCAGGTGAAGATCAACCGCAATTCGTCGTCGGCGACGGCCTTTGGCATCTCCGGCTCCTCGAATGGCTCCATCAGCACCGCCAGCTCCGGCAGGAGGGCGGCCTGCCGCCCCTCGCGCCGCCAGCGATCGATGGTCTTGAAACGGCCGGCCGAGACCAGCCAGGCATACGGATTCTTGGGCACGCCCTCGCGCGGCCAGCGCTGGGCCGCGGCGGCGAAGGCCTCGTGCAGGGCCTCCTCCGCCGCGTCGAAGCCGCCGAGCAGGCGGATCAGTGTCGCCAGAACACGGCGCTTCTCTTTCCGGTAGGCCGCCTCGAGCGCCGCTTCGGCTTCGGATGCCGCCACTGGCGCGTTCAAAGCTCCGGCGGCGGCGTGCTGAAGTCCACCACGGGCCGCACCTCGATGGCGCCGATCCTGGCCAGCGGATGGCCGCCGGCGACGCGCACCGCCTCGTTCAGATCGGCCGCGTCGATGACGATGATGCCGCCGAGCATGTCGCGGGTTTCCATGAACGGCCCGTCGACCGCCGACATCTTGCCATCGCGCACGGTCAGGGTCATCGACCCCTCCGGCATTTCCAGCGCCTCGGCGGCAACGAAATGCCCGCTCTCCTTCAGCGCCTCGTCATAGCCTTCGCACTGCTCCAATGCGGCCTTGGCCTCGGCAGAGCCGCCGAACAGCTTCTTCGGATCGTAATAGATGAGACAGGCATAGCGCATGACAAACCTCCATGTTTAAGCGCCAGGAATGCCGATAGTCGTCCGGCGCAGGCGGATTTCGACAAGGGTAGACGATTTCTTTTGGCGGGTGTGGAGACGGCGGGCATTTTGTGGGTGTGGGAGATGGGGTTGCGGCTTCTGTCATGGCCCGTTGCCGCTATCTGGCGATCTCTGGATGAATGGCGCATTCGCCCAATGTTGGCCGTTGAGACCAGCCTCGCCGCTTCCTGGAAGCAGCCATCGCCAGCGACCACGCCGGAGGTCGTGGTTGCGGTCATGACCGACATTAGCAGCGTTGCTGCCGAAGCAGGCACATTGTGGAACGGCCAGATTTTTTTCAGCACTGATTCGATGGAGATTCTCGCGAAACAATTGCTTCAAAAGTCAGGTCCCGAGGCAAGAACGGTTGGGAATGGGCCGCCTTGCAGTTTGCATCCCGAGCTTGGATCGAGTTCCCTACCGCTTTTGGTGTAGCCACTGGCTCCGAGTTGCTGGGTCGAGGCAACCAAAGGACATCTATATTTTCCAGCGCTGGAGCCATGCAATGGCGCATTGGAATGCCCTGCAATCGCCTGGCGCTCGGGACGACCGCTCGCCTTTCAGTTTGGCTCCACAGCGGTGCTCCCCACCGGCCAATGAGTAAGGTGCCCGATGTCGTTGCCAATGCTCCAATGGTCCGCCAAGGATAGCCAACCAGCCGCCGAACTCGGCAAGGCTATCAAAACAATCCTGGCAGCGCAGTCGCAATCCGCGGTGGCGAAGCTTGTCGAAGGCAATACCCAGCCACGCATGCCAATTGAGGTGGCATTGTCCTCCAGCATACTCGAATCCATGGAACGATTCAGCCTGGTCGTGCGGGAAGGGGACGATTTGGTTCCGAGATTCCAGGGAAGGATGATCGGCCCGCACCTGATCTTCTCAGACTTGCGCCAGTCGATGCGTGTCGTCCGCGCCTCAAAGGACCGGGACAACTATGTCGACCCGCTGTGGGAGGGACCGGTAATGTCCAACCTCCTTATCCGCGGTGCGACCGGCGATGGCCTCGATATGGGGTGTGGTTGCGGCATCATCGCACTCTCCATGTCCTCCTACTGCCGGCGCGTGGTGGCGCTCGACATCAATCCCCGTGCTCTGATGCTTGCGCGGTTCAATGTTGCCCTGAACGGGATTACGAATGTCGAAGTCCTTGAATCAGATCTGTTCTCGGCAGTGCAGGATGCCGTTTTCGATAGGATCGTCTTCAATGCACCCGTCGGCATGGAGCTGCTCCCGCGAAATGCGCTCGAATCCGGAGAGCAAATTCTGGTGCGGTTCTTCCGCGAACTCAGCGCACATCTGAACACCGCCGGTGTCGTGCAGATGAATCTTTGCGTGAAAGACTGGAGCAAAGCGAGCTTCTTGCAAAATTTGCGTGTCTGGCTGGGCGGGAACGCCAGCGAGTACCAGGGCTTGTTTCTCGAACTTTGGCGCGTCGAGGGAGGTCTCAAGTTTCATATCCGCCGGCTCCTCGCACCCTTCATACTCGACGGGAACCGCGGAAAACTGCTCGCCATAAGACGAGGCCAGCTTTTCCTGAAACGCAATAACCGGCCGCAATTCCGAGAATTTGCAACGCGGTATAGTGAATGGGTTCCACGCATGGGCCCCGAATTCGGGGAACATTTCATATGCTGGGCCATGAACACGGGAGAGGTCCCAGCGAGCCAGTTTGCTCACCCATCAGCGGGCGTTCTTGCGCAGTTCGACGAGGAAAAACAGTCACTGGCGAGCACGCTCTTCAAGGCTTTTCGTGACTGCGCGCGTGAAGGCGAGCCATTGCGCGGGCAGTAAAATTGCCTGCAGCTGCACACCGACATGCGCATACGGAATCGCTGCAGGCCAATCCAAAAGCCTCTCGTCCGTGAGGTCGGCTTGCGAGAGCGCCCTCCCCGCCACACCGCTCCGCCTTTCAATCACACCCCAACACTGCCTCTACCTCCCCCTCCCCACTCACCTCTTGAATTAATTGAACGTTCGTTTTAATAATCCCGCCAAGGAGGCCATCCATGGCGCGCACCACGGGTTCGGACGGCGAGAAGACCGAAGCGGCGATCCGCGAGGCGGCGGTGTCGCTGATCGCCCGGCTTGGCTTCGAGGCCATGTCGATGCGCCAGCTCGCCGCTGAAGTCGGCGTGCAGCCGGCCGCCCTCTATCGCTACTTCCCGACCAAGGAAGAGCTGCTTTATTCGCTCATGTGCACCCACATGGACGGTCTGATTGCTTCCTGGGGGGAAGCGCGGCCCGCCGAAGGCTCCGAAAACAGGAGCCCGGCGGGCCAACTCGCCGCCTTCGTCGAAAACCACATCCGCTTTCACCTGGCACGGCGCGCCTCGACCCATGTCAACAATCTGGAGCTGCGCAGCCTGTCGGACGCGCGGCTGGCGCATGTTCTGGCCCTGCGCGCCGACTATGAGGGGGCGCTGCGCGGCATTTTGCGCGACGGGGCCGAGGCCGGCGTCTTCACCGTCGAGGACGTGGCGCTGACGGCCATGGCCATCATCCAGATGATCACCGGCGTCATCGTCTGGTTCCGGCCCGACGAGCGCCTTTCCGAAGACCAGGTGGCCGCTACCTATCACACCATGACCATGCGCCTCGTCGGATGCGCGAATACGGGAAGCCAACGGCCCCGCAAGGCGCGTGCCGGCGATTGAGGCGGAGAACGGGAGGAGACCATGTATACGGGATCGATGAATTTCGGCCTTGGCGAGGACATCGACGCGCTGCGCGACATGGTGCAGCGCTTCGCCCGCGAGAAGATCGCCCCGCTCGCCGGCGAGATCGACGCCAGCAATGAATTCCCCGCCCCCTTGTGGCGGGAGATGGGGGCGCTCGGCCTGCTCGGCATGACCGTCGACCCGGATTTCGGCGGCTCCGGCCTCGGCTATCTGGCGCATGTGGTGGCGATGGAGGAGATTTCTCGCGCCTCGGCCTCCGTCGGCCTGTCCTACGGCGCCCATTCCAATCTCTGCGTCAACCAGATCCGCCGCTGGGGCAATGACGCGCAGAAGCAAAAATACCTGCCGCCGCTGTGTTCGGGCGAAACGGTCGGCGCGCTTGCCATGTCGGAGACGGGCGCCGGTTCCGACGTCGTCTCGATGAAGCTGCGCGCCGACAAGAAGAACGACCGCTACGTCCTCAACGGCTCGAAGATGTGGATCACCAACGGGCCGGATGCCGGCACGCTGGTGGTCTACGCCAAGACCGCGCCCGACGCCGGACCGCGCGGCATCACCGCCTTCATCGTCGAGCGCGGCATGGCCGGCTTTTCCGTGGCGCAGAAGCTCGACAAGCTCGGCATGCGTGGCTCCAACACCGGCGAACTGGTGTTCGACAATGTCGAGGTGCCCTATGAGAACGTGCTCGGCGAGGAGGGCAAGGGCGTCAACATATTGATGTCCGGCCTCGACTATGAGCGTGTCGTGCTGGCCGGCGGCCCGGTCGGCATCATGGCCGCCTGCATGGATGTCGCCGTGCCCTATGTCGGCGAGCGTCAGCAGTTCGGCCAGCCGATCGGCGCCTTCCAGCTCGTCCAGGGCAAGCTGGCCGACATGTACACGACGATGAACGCCTGCCGCGCTTATGTCTACGCCGTGGCATCGGCCTGCGACCGGGGCGAGACAACGCGCAAGGATGCCGCCGGCTGCATTCTCTACGCCGCCGAGAAGGCGACCCAGACGGCGCTCGACGCGATCCAGCTCTTGGGCGGCAACGGCTATGTCAACGAGTTCCCCACGGGCCGCCTCCTGCGCGACGCCAAGCTCTACGAGATCGGCGCCGGCACGAGCGAAATCCGCCGCTGGCTGATCGGCCGGGAGATCGTGGAGGAGATGGCTTGATCTGGCAGCGGATGGCAGAAGCAGTCAAAATTGCCAATTCTCTCTCTATATGGCATTTTAAGGAGTGAATGACAGGAGTGACCAACCATGCCGCGCACGAAGGGTTTTTCTGAGGAACCGCAATCGCTCGAGCATCGAGCCGGGGAATTGCGCTCGGTGGCCCATACGCGTCTCAAGATCGACAGTGCGGGGCGCATCGTCATTCCGGCAGAAATGCGCGCCGCCATGATGGTGGCACCGGGAGACACAGTGACGGCCAAGGTGGTGGACGGCGAGTTCCGCATCGTATCCCCGTCCGTGGCACTCAAGCGCGTGCAAGCCTTTGCCAACGAATTCAAGGCCAGCAACCCGGGAGTGAGCCTGGTCGACGAGCTTATCGAGGAACGCCGGGAAGAAGCCGGCAAGGAGCTTGAAGAGGCAAATGAATGGCGCAAGGCACACGGACTGCCGCCGCTCGAATGACGCCGTATATTATCGATACATCCGCGATATTGGCGGTCGTTTTTGGAGAGCCGGGCCAGGAGACAGCCGCCCGGCTGGCGCGTGGCGGAATCATCAGCAGTGTCACGCTCGCTGAAATCGTGTCGAAATGCATAGAACGGAGCATTCCGGAGCAGATAGCGCTGGACTATGTGCAAGACAGCAATATCGATGTAACCAGTTTTGACGAGGATGTCGCAATCCTGGCGGGCCGGCTTTTCGCATACGCTCCAAAGGGCACCCTTTCTCTTGGCGATCGGGCGTGCCTCGCCACTGCCATTCGCCACGATGGCACGGCCGTCACCGCCGACCGCATTTGGGCCGCTTTCGATCTCGGCTGCAAAATCGAACTCATCCGCTAGAGGCTCCAATGCCCGTCATAAAGTCCCAACTCGCCCCCTCCTCCGATACCTTCAAGGCCAATGCCGCGCGCATGAGCGCCCTGGTGGCCGAAATGGCCGATAAGGCCGCAATCATCGCCCGCGGCGGGCCGGACGAGGCGCGCGAGCGGCATGTCAAGCGCGGCAAGCTCCTGCCGCGCGAGCGGCTGGCGCAATTGCTCGATGTCGGCGCGCCATTCCTCGAGATCGGCCAGTTCGCCGCCCACGGCATGTACAGCGGCGACATTGCGTCCGCTGGCTTGATCGCCGGCGTCGGGCGCATCGAGGGGCGCGAATGCGTCGTCGTCGTCAACGACGCGACGGTCAAGGGCGGCACCTATTACCCGCTGACGGTGAAGAAGCATTTGCGGGCGCAGGAGATCGCGCTCGAAAACAACCTGCCCTGCGTCTATCTGGTCGATTCGGGCGGCGCCAACCTCCCCAACCAGGACGAGGTGTTTCCCGACCGCGAGCATTTCGGCCGCATCTTCTACAACCAGGCCAACATGTCGGCGCGCGGAATCCCGCAGATCGCCTGCGTCATGGGTTCGTGCACGGCGGGCGGCGCCTATGTGCCGGCGATGAGCGACGAGACCATCATGGTCAAGGGCCAGGCGACCATCTTCCTCGGCGGCCCGCCGCTGGTGAAGGCGGCCACCGGCGAGGTGGTGACGGCGGAAGAGCTCGGCGGCGCCGAGGTCCACACGCGCGAATCGGGGGTGGCCGACCACTATGCGCTGAACGACGACCACGCGCTGGCCATCGTTCGCCGCATCGTTCGAAACCTCAATCGAAAGAAGACGATAGCGCTTGATCTTCAAAAGGCGATTCCGCCGCTCTACGATCCGCGCGAGATCTACGGCATCATCCCCTCCGACACGCGCCAGCCCTATGACGTGCGCGAGGTCATCGCCCGCACGGTCGACGGATCGGAGTTCGACGAGTTCAAGGCCAATTACGGCACGACGCTGGTCACCGGCTTCGCCCATCTGCATGGCATCCCGGTCGGCATCATCGCCAACAATGGCGTGCTGTTTTCCGAAAGCGCGCTGAAGGGCGCGCATTTCATCGAATTGTGCTGCCAGCGCAAGATTCCGCTGGTCTTCCTGCAGAACATCACCGGCTTCATGGTGGGGCGCAAATACGAGGCGGGCGGCATCGCCCGCGACGGGGCCAAGCTGGTGACGGCGGTCGCCACGGCGGGCGTGCCGAAGGTGACGGCGATCATCGGCGGCTCCTTCGGCGCCGGCAATTACGGCATGTGCGGCCGCGCCTATTCGCCCCGCTTCCTGTGGATGTGGCCCAATGCGCGCATCTCCGTCATGGGCGGCGAGCAGGCAGCCACCGTCCTGTCCATCGTCAAGCGCGAGGGCATCGAGCGGCGTGGCGGCGCGTGGTCGGCCGAGGAGGAAGCCGAATTCCGCCGGCCGATCCTGGAAAAATACGAGCGCGAGGGCCATCCGCTTTATTCCAGTGCAAGGCTGTGGGACGATGGCATCGTCGACCCGGCCAAAACACGCGAAGTGCTGGCGCTGAGCCTTGGGGCGGCGTTGAATGCGGAGATCGGCGAGACGAAGTTCGGCGTGTTTCGGATGTGATCTGCATGGTCCGTGATCGTGTCCATGAAGATGGCCTGCGTCTCAGGCGTGCTTCGACGACCCGTCCTTGGAGCCATCATGACAAAGCACCGAATCTATTCGATGAGTTTCGCGAGCGTCTACCCGCATTACGTGGCTAAGGCGGAGAGGAAGGGACGCTCGAAAGCTGAGGTCGATCAGATCATCGTCTGGCTGACAGGCTATGATCGTGACGGCCTTGAAACCGTCCTGGAGGCACGGACCGACATTGAGACGTTCTTCGCCAACGCTCCTAAACTCAATCCCGCCCGAGCCTTGATCAGAGGCGTGATCTGCGGCGTCCGCGTCGAGGCAATCGAGGACCCGGTCATGCGGGAAATCCGCTACCTCGACAAGCTGGTCGACGAGTTGGCGCGGGGCAAGGCGATGGAAAAGATTTTGCGCAGCGAATGAAGTTGAAGCGCCTTGCGGACGCCACCTTCACACCAGATCGTCAATCGAAATCTCCAAAGCCTCCGCCAGCTTGTGCAGCGTCTGCACAGACCCCGTCTTCCTCCCCGCCTCGATATCGGCGATCTGCACCCGGTTCACACTCGCGCGTTCGGCAAGCTGCATCTGCGTCAGCCCCCGCAGGTCGCGGAACACTCGCAACGGGCTTTCTCCATCGACCATGCGCCGAACGCTGTCCGCCGGAATGGCCGCACCCGGATCGCGCCTTGCCCTATCATAGGCTTCGATGTCGGCCAGATCCTCGGCCGCCTCAAGCAGTTTTGAATACTCCTCGCGGGTGATCGTCACCATCTCGCCCATGCCGGCCTCCATCAATCGTAAACGCCGCCACGCGGCCCAATGCGCAGAACGTCCAGAACCTCGCCATCCTGCATGATGACCCGCCAGTCAGCCATTCACCAGTCCCAGCACCAGCCGGTGGACATTGCCGCCCTCGCTCATCTCCTCGCGGTCGAAATCCCTGCCCTTCTTCCGCTGCGCCTGCGACAGGCGACCCAGGTGTTTTTGCAGTTCCTGGCGCACTTTCTGACACTTCGGATCGTTCTGCGCGCTCAGGCCGACCGAGACTGCTTCGATCTCCTTCACCATCGCAACGATGTAGGCGCCATGAACGCGCTCATGCGCCTCGACGCCGGCGATGAAAATGTCCCACAGGCGTTGCGTGCTTGCCGGCAGCCGGCCGGACGGCTTCGGCAGGCGGTAGGTGATGATCAGTTTCGGCTTGGCCGAGGCCAGCGTGCATCCGCCACCCCTCGGCTGGTAATCGCGCCGCCAGGTCAGCTTGAAATCCGTATAGGCGATGGCCCGGCCGACGCCGACTTTCGGCCCGTTGGCGCCGATCGACTGGTAGAGCTCGATGCCGGTGCCGCCGGAAATGGCGTAGGTTTCGATCTTCTCGATGGCCTTCCATTCGGCCCACGCCGCCTGCGGCAGAGCACCGAGAAGGAACGCAATCGCCATCACCATCGTCTTCATTGGCAACCCCTGCTGTCATGCAATCGCAGCAGGGTTAGTGGAAACCCGCTTCGCTGGCAAACCCGCCAGCACACTCGGTGAAACCGGGCCACCTTCTCCTCGTCCCTTCGACAAGCCGAGACGGGAAAAGGAAGACAGCGCAAGGCCGGGATGCAGCGCGGCAACGGAGGCGCGAACCATCGCCGCGCCATGCCGATCAGGCGTACCAGGCGCCCTGCACGATTTGGGTAGCCACGCCGGCGTCCGTCACCTTGGCGGCGAAGGCCTCGGGATCCTGGCCGCGATAATGATAGGGATAGACATAGGCGGGCGCGAACTCGGCGACCGCCGAACTCGCCTGATCGATATCCATCGTGTAAGGCAGGTTCATCGGTACGAAGGCGATGTGGATGTCCTTCAGGGCGCGCATTTCCGGAATGTCTTCCGTGTCGCCGGCAATGTAGACCCGGCGTCCGTCTACAGTCAGCACATAGCCATTGTCGCGCCCCTCGGGATGGTATTTCTGCCGGTCCGGCGTGGTGTTGTAGGCAGGGATCGCCAGAATCTCCAACGCATCGACCGTCGCCGATTCGCCATTGCCGATGGCCGTGGCCTTCGCTTTCAGCGCGTCCGGCAACATGCCGAAGACGGCTGGATTGGCGATCAGCCTGGTCTTCTCGCCCACCAGCGCGCTCAAGGTTTCGGCGTCGTAGTGATCGCCATGCTCATGGGTGATCAGGATCAGGTCCGGCGCGGGGTGTCCCGCATAGGCATCGGCGCCGCCAACGGGATCGTTGTAGATCACAAGCCCCGGCACCGTCATGACAAACGAGGCGTGCGCCACCGGATGGATGACGATCTCGCCGCCAGCGGTGTCGTACCGGTCGCCGCCCTCCTGGCCCCGGGCGGAGAACGGCATCAGCGTGGATGCGCCGAGGCACGCCAGGCTGGAAAGACCAAGTTTCAGCGTCTTGCGTCGCGTATAAATCATCCGCTTCACTCCTGTTGGTGTGGCGCGCAGCCATCGTCATCGGCAGGAATAGTAGCAGAAACCTCGCCCCTGTCCGACCCTGACCTTGTCGCTTCGGCACCGGCGCGCGGGCAAAACCTGCGCCGATGATGGCGGCGGGCGCCTTCCCCTGAGACGAGGGCGCCCGCCTCGGGCATCAGAACTTGCCGACCACGTTCAGGAAGGGACCGCCGTCGTCAAGCGTCAGATCACGCAGATCGTCAGAGAAACGCCCGAAATTGTAACCGGCACCAACCTTGAAATTGTTGCCGACATGCCGGTAGACGGCGGCAAGTGCGCCGTAGTCGGTCGACTTGATATCGGGCAGGAAGAAGGCCCGGCCTTCCAGCAGCGCATCCCAGTTCTTCACGATGTGCAGATCGGTCCGCAGGATGCCGAGATGCGCGGTCGATTCCTCCCAGGCACCGAAGGCGCCGCTGCCGTCGGTCTTGCGCTGGCGGATCTCGCCCATGCGCATGGCGTATTTGCCGCCGACCGAAAGCCATGGCAACAGGTCGTAGGTGAGGTCCGCCGAGACGATATGGCTGCGTTGCTCTGGCCCGTTGGTCGATCGCGACAGGCTACTGATCTGGTCGTTCCCAGGCAGATCGCGCAGATAGGTGTAGCGGAACAGTGCATTCAGCAGATCATTGTCGATCGGCCGATAGGCGTAGCCGATGGAGCCTTCGACATAGTCGCCATTGTAGTAGGTCCCGGCATCGGCATCGGTAATGACCGCGTCGATATTGCCGAGCAGCCGGCCGCTCTCATCATGTTTCCAGGCCAAGCCGGCGCTCATCAGATACGTGTTGCGGTTGCGGCTGCCGTCGTCGGATCGTTCGAGGCGCGCTTCGCCGCGCACGCGGGAGCTGAGGCCCAGCTCATCTTCCTTGAAGCCCAGGCTGAGTGAGCCGGCATAGCGCTCGAAATCGGAGTACTCCTTGCCTGTCTTGGCATTGATGCGGCTATCCTCGACACTGCCGGCCTCGAAACCGGCGTCGACGGTCCAGACCGGGTCCGGCGTGTAGACCACGCCATAGGTCTGGGCGAGCGCTCGGCGCCGGCCGAACAGGTCGTAATTGGTTTCCGAATAGGCGGAGGTCACGTCGTTGATGCGCTTCTTCACGCCGGCGACGATGGCGCCACGGTCGGCGCCGACCAGATCGTAGCCATAGTTGCCATCATTCGCGCGATCAGGATCAAGACGGTAGCCGACATAGTACTTGTCTTCGGCGGTTGGACTGTAGGTCAGGCCGGCAAGGCCGCCGATCCCGGAAGGCCCCCACGAGATTTCGCCCTCGGCGCCGATCTTTTCAGTGATCTGCATCTCCGCGCCGACGCCATAGCGGTCATTCTTCTTGATGCCGCCCTTCCGGTCCACCGTTGTCTGCGCGAAACCATAGTATCCGGTGTCCTCGTCCTGCTTGTAATCGATCCGCACGCCTGCATCCAGACGCGTGCCGTCATAGCCAGACTTGCCCGAGGCCACGGAACCCGGCGCGTATAATTTGGAGTATGAAACGCCGAAAGCGGCTTTCCAGTAGGCATCGAACTCCCAGCTTACCGACGCTTCCGTCTCACTGCGACGGCGGCCCTCGCCATTGCTGTAGTCATCATAGGACACGTCGAGATCCATCGTCGTGGTCAGCGGGAGATTTGCGTGAGCTCCCCAAAGACGCTCATCGATGGTGATCTGTTCGGTAACGCTTGAAAAACCGGCGTCCTTGCTCTCGTAATAACCGCCGATTGTCCCCGGTATCCCGAACTGCTTGAAATCCTTGAGATCCATCTGACCCCGCAGGCTCCAGGCGGTCGCTTTCGTATCCGGCCGGCCGGCGGTCGGCGTGTCGGATATCGTCAACCCGCCATCGGTGGAACGCGACGTTCCAAAACCGGGCCCCTTGGAATATGCGATCTCTCCATCGATGTAGGTCGTGTCGGAACGGCGGATGCGAACATCCGCTCCATAAACCCGTTGGTCAGCACTTCCCGTGTTGTCTGCCATCCCGGTAACGCCAACGCGAAGGCTGTCCTTGAGCCAGCGCTCGGCCCGGCCGCCGAAGACATAGTCATCGGCTTCGCCAAGCCTTGCACGATATTCATACTGGGCGACGATGTATGTCGTGTAACCGCCCAACGCGCCGTCGCGGACAGGTCCTCTTTCCGCCGTGGCCTGGGAAACCGGCTTGTCGAGGATCACCACCCCTTGCAGATAGTCGATGTTGTAGTCCTCGCCATAGGCGAGTGCCCGGCGCTCGATGAGGCGCCCGGTGACCTTGTCACGGTACTCGATATGCAGGGTCTCGGAACCGGTGATGACCTTTTGTCGTTTGAGAAAATAGGCCGAGCCGCCGGTGCCGAGGAACTCGTCGCGCTGCGGCAGGGTTTCGGGCTGCGCGGCAAAACCCGTCGCCTGGAACCTGGGGTCGCCGAACGAGGTGTTGCCGGGCGAGCGCAGAACCGCGCTGGCTCCGTACAGACCGCGGTCCACCTGCAGGAAGCGGGTGCCGGAGATCTTGGTCTTGTAATTGCCCCACATGACATGACTGTCGCCGCGTTCAAGGCGAACGTAGAACTTGCCGCTGGTCGGCGCATCGTCCACCGATTTGGAATCATCGCCGTAGACCGGATAGTATTTGTCGGGATCGATGCGGCGCAGCAATTCCTTCGGGTCGCGCGCGTCGAGATCCTTGAAGAGGTTCTTGATGTCGTCTTCACCTGTATCGGCAGCCGCCGTCAGCAGGAATTTTCCCTTGATCTTGCCACGCAGGTAGAAGGCCAGCCGTCCCGTCTGCCAGACCTTGTCGTACTCGCCGGAGCGGACATCCTCGATGCCGTCGTCGCCCGTGCGCTTGCCGATGGTGAAATCGGCGAGCGCCACATAAAACCAGTCACTGGTCGGAATGTTGACGTCGCGGCTGAAATAGAGGCCGCCGCCTTTCGAGGTCCCGTCCACGGCGATATCGACCGCGTGCTGGCCGGGCGGCAGGATGCGCTGCGTGACGAACGTGCCGTTGGCGTCAAGCGGAACAAGCTCGTCGAAGGCAACGATTCCATATCCCTCCGGCACGTTGCGTCCGTAGACGGTGACCGCGCCGCCATAGACGGGAATGTTGCGGAAGGCGGTGCGATCCTCTGCTTTCCCCGGAGCGATGGCATCACCGGAATCGGGAATGATTTCCCCGCGCGTGCCGACAAGCGTCAAAGGCACGGTTTCATCGAAACGGCCGCGGTCGTCATAAACGCGCAGCACATAGGTGTAGTCTCCGCCCGGATCCGCCGGCATCACCCATCCCGCCTCCGAATTGACCCGGATCGGGATCACCGCAACGGGTTTTCTGGAATGTTCGCGCCGGTTGTCGTAGATGCGAATTTCGCCGCGGTTGATGAAGGCCGGGTAATTCGACGTGGCATAGAACTGGACCGGCTCGCCGGGGCGATAGGCCCTGCGCATCGGCATGGTGGAGACATTCAGAAGCGGCTCCTGGTCCAGGCCATCGAACTTGACCTGGATATCGACCGCGCTGAGATCGACGTCCGTCTTGCGCTGCCTGTCGACCGGACGCGCATCGGCGCCGACACCAAAGGCACCTTCGTTGCGAATGGCGCCGCTCTCGTCGACCACCTGCCCATCGACGGAGATCATGAATGGGAGCGACGGCCGGTCTCCGCCCATTGCCTGTTCCGTGTTCTCGCCGATGCGCAGCGGACTTGTCTGGCTGTTGTCGAGGACTTTGCCACGCACCATCGCCGGGCAGGCCGCGCCTTCGCAGGCGCCACCCATCTCCAGAAGCGGCGGAAGGTCGTCACCCATGTAGATCGGCAGTTCATCGCCACCCTTGTAGACGGGCTGGTTGTCAAAGATCGCAGCTCTCGCCGGCCTGGGCTCGGGCACAAAGACCGGCGGTTCGGGAATGGGTTCGACACCACCTCGAAGATCGGCGGCAACGCCAGAATCAGCGTACATCGCGACGGCGAACGACAGGGCGCTGGTTGCGAGAAGAAAGCGAGTTCGTGAACGTTTCATCGTGACGTTTCCAATATGATTTTTGCTGACGTGTTGACGGCCGATTCCATCTCCACGCCTCCACGTTCGACGGTCTTTCTCACAACGTTCTGGCGCGTCGTGCTTTGGCGAAATCCGCATGCCGGGTGACCAACCCGACCGTGGTGGGACGCATGAAACTGTCTGCGAGAGTTGCCCGTTCAACTTCGAGTGCTGTCGGGTTCAAACGCCACCCGATGCACCGGGGCAGATGCGAAGGAGGAGTGTCCGCCTTGCCGTGCAATGCGCTCCAGCCGCCCTTCGAAAAGTCCGAAAGCGTCTGTATCCTGGCGGCACGCAGAGGCGTGTTCCCCGACATCGCTGTCCAGTCATCGTGAGCCCGTTCCTTGCTTGCGGTGCGCCGCTCTCGGTCGGCGCCGCAGTTTTTTACGCATGGGAACGCGAACACGCCGGTGCTGACCGACCGGTTGAGAACACAGTCGAAAGGGATAAGGCGAATTGGGGTCGGTTGGGCAGTCTCGGCCGGGTATCGTTACGGTAACCCGCGCCAAGAAGCGATATAACAGATTGAATTTACTATGCTTTATTCAAAATCAACATGACTAGGCGACCTACTCCGATGTCGCTCCGAGGCGCCGGCGGTCGTCGCGAAGCAAATCCATGTGCGTTCGCTACGCCCGAAGCACGACGACCGCTCCGGAACAAGCGTTGAAAAAACCATCGGAATCCTGACGTTGCACAATGAAACCGTCTATAAGGTCAGACCAACAGACGCTTTCATTGCAAAGGGGCAATCGCCGATGTTTGAGAAAATCCTGATCGCCAATCGCGGCGAGATCGCCGTTCGCGTCACGCGCACCGCAAAGCGATTGGGGATCGCCACCGTGGCGGTCTATTCGGACGCCGACCGCGACGCGCTGCATGTGCGAATGGCCGACGAGGCGGTGCATATCGGCGCGGCACCGGTTGGCGAAAGCTATCTGGACGGCGACAGGATCATTCAGGCGGCGCGGGATACCGGTGCGGAAGCCATCCACCCCGGCTATGGTTTCCTGTCGGAAAACCCGGACTTCGTCGAGAAGGTGGAAGCGGTGGGATTGATTTTCATTGGCCCCTCGTCACAGGCAATCCGCGCCATGGGGCTGAAGGACGCCGCAAAACGCCTGATGGAACGGGCCGGCGTACCGGTGGTTCCGGGCTATCACGGCGACACGCAGGCGCTTGTCGCCCTGGCCGCCAAGGCCAATGAAATCGGTTATCCGGTGCTGATCAAGGCGCGTGCCGGCGGCGGCGGCAAGGGCATGCGGCTGGTGAGCGATCAGGACGCCTTTCCCGAGGCCCTGGCGGCGGCCCAGCGCGAGGCCAAGGCCGCCTTCGGCGACGAGCATGTGCTGGTGGAGAAGTACATCGAAACGCCGCGCCACATCGAGGTGCAGGTGTTCGGCGACAATCACGGCAATGCCGTCCATCTGTTCGAGCGCGATTGCTCGGCGCAGCGCCGGCACCAGAAGGTGATCGAGGAGGCCCCAGCCCCTGGCATGAACGAGGCGACGCGCCAAGCGATGACGGATGCGGCCGTGAAAGCGGCGAAGGCGATCTCCTACAGCGGGGCCGGCACGATCGAGTTCATCGTCGATGCCTCGGAAGGACTGCGTCCCGACCGGTTCTGGTTCATGGAAATGAACACGCGGCTGCAGGTGGAGCATCCGGTGACCGAGATGATCACCGGCATCGACCTGGTGGAGTGGCAGTTACGGGTGGCCGCCGGCGAACCCCTGCCGCTGATGCAGGAGCAGATCACAGCCACTGGCCATGCGGTGGAAGCCCGGATTTATGCGGAGGATGCGACGCGCGACTTCCTGCCGGCGACGGGCACGCTGCATCATCTGAAATTTCCCGACGCGGTGAACGGAGCGCTGCTGCGCGTCGATGCCGGCGTCACGGCGGGCGATGCGATCTCGCCCTATTACGATCCGATGATCGCCAAGCTGATCGTCCATGCGGCGACACGCGCGGCGGCTCTGGATGCGCTGGCAACGGCGCTCGAAGCGACGGAAGTCGCCGGTTCGACGGTCAATCTGGGTTTTCTGGCGCGGCTCGCCCGCGACGAGGATTTCGCAGCGGGCAATCTGGAGACAGGACTGATCGGCCGCAAGCAGGCGGCGCTCACCACCGTGGCGTCCCCCCTCGCCCGGCATGTGGCAAGCGCCGTCGCCGCCACCAGCAGCCGGGCGCGAGCGGCGGACGACGCCGATCCGTTCTCGACCATTTCCGGCTATGGGCATTTTGGCGCGATGGCGCATCGACGCACGCTGCAGCGCGGCGATGAAACGATCAGCGCTTGGGTGACGGCGCGGCCAGACGGAGCGCTGTCGATTTGCGTTGGCGAGGATGAGCGCACGCAGCCAATCATCGTTCGGCGCGGCGAAGCCGGGCGCGTGGCGTGCTGGCCCGGGCATGTGACGGTGTTCGAACGCGCCGACGGCCTGACCTTCCAGGTCCCCGACCCGCTGCAGATGGCAGGCGACGCGGCGGCCGGCGACCGGCTGAGCGCACCCATGCCGGGGCTCGTCAAGCTCGTGCGGGCCGCCGTGCGCGAAACCGTCAGGAAGGGCCAGCCGCTGCTGGTGCTCGAGGCGATGAAGATGGAACACACCATCACGGCGCCGCATGACGGCGTGATCGCCGAAATCGCCTCCGAAGGGGCGCAAGTCAATGACGGCGCGATGCTCGTACGGTTCGAGGAGTTGAGCGAATAGGCAGTTCACCGCCCGCAGCGAACAGGGAACCGGGCGCCGTCGAGGCTCCCTGTGCCCGGTTCGTTGCGCGCAATCTCCTCAATGCATCGTCATCCATTCGCGTGCGTCGCGCAGCGCCTTGGCGAGGTCCGCCTTCGACATGCTGCCGGCCACTTCCGAGCGGAGTTCGACGGCGCGCGCCGAGCCCTTGATGGCGGCGATGTTGAACCATTTATGGGCTGCCACCAGATCGACATCGCAGTCGCGGCCGGTCGCATACATCATTCCCAGCTGAAACAGCACATCGGCCTGGGTGGACGAACCAGCCGTGCCGAAGCCTGCTTCCTGAACGTCATAACGTGCCATAATCCAAGATCCCTGTTTTCTCTCCCGAGAGCTTTTGTTTCCCGCATTCGGGCTTGCTCTTCGATGGTTTGGAGAATGACGGGAGCGCCTGAAATCGCCGTTAAATCTTGTGCTTAATTTGAAGAAAACAAAGTTCAAATTTTCAGTAAATGCTTGAATTTGTTAAGCATCGGAATCCGTGCCAAAGCGGGCTTCGCGGCTTTTGGACAGGCTTTTGGGGTGACTGCGACGGCAACACTTCGCTAACCACGCGGCACGCTAGAAGAGACAATTTTCTGAAAATTCAAAGCTGCACCAGCCGGTCACGGCGTGCCGGGCAGGCCGCGAGGGGGATGCAATAGGGTCTTTCGGACGCTTCTTCGCGTCGCACGATGTATTCGATGCCAAACACATCCTCGATCAGTTCCTGACGGAAGACTTCATCCACCTCCCCACTGCCTGCCACCCGGCCACCACTGAAGAAGACGATGTCGTCGGCGAAGCGCGCGGCGAGATTGAGATCGTGCAGCACGACGATGACGGTCTTGCCCTCTTGGGCGCCGAGCCGGCGCACCAGCGACAGGACCTCGAGCGCGTGGGCGATGTCGAGATGGTTGGTCGGTTCGTCGAGCAGGATCACGGGCGCCGCCTGCGCCAGGACCATGGCGATCCAGACCCGCTGGAGCTGGCCGCCCGACAAGGTGCCGATGGGGCGCTCGGCAAGGTTGGCCAAATTGGTGCTGTCGAGGGCCTCGGCCACCGCCGCACGGTCGGCGCGCGCATCGGCGGAAAAGCCGTTGCGATGGGCATAGCGGCCCAGCGACACCAGATGAGCCACGGTCATTTCCTCCGGTGCGCTGGGATTTTGCGTCAGCATGGCGATCTCGCGCGCCAGCGCCTTGGCCGGGAATTCCGAAACGGAGCGCCCCTTGAGCAGGACGTCGCCAGCCTCCGCCGGCAGCATCGCCCGCATGGCGCGCAACGCCGTCGACTTGCCGCAGCCATTGGGGCCGCAAAGCGCCGTCAGCCGGCCGGCGCGGATGGACAGATCAAGGGATTCAAACACCAGCTTGCCGGCGTAGCCAAGCGCCGCGCCGCGTAATTCGATTTCGGATTTATTGTTCTCAGGCATGAACTCTTCCCGCGCGCAGCAAGATGAACAGGAAATAAGGCGCGCCGACAACCGCGGTCACGGCGCCTGCGGGCACTTCGAGCGGGGCGAAGGCGACCCGCACGACGAGATCGGCCGCCACCACCATCGCCGCGCCGATCAGGGCGGCGGCCACCGCCTGCGGCAGGGCGCGACCGCCGATCGCCAGCCGCGCGGCATGCGGCGCAACCAGGCCGACGAAGCCGATTGCGCCAGAAAACGAGACAGCCGCCGCGGTGAGGCACGTGGCCAGCGCAAACAGCATCAACTGCGTCGCGCGCACCGGCAGGCCGGTGGCCGCAGCGCTCTGTTCGTCGAGCTCGAGCTGGTCCATGCGGCGGGTCAAAAGCATTGTCAGCGGAACGATCAGGGCGAGCACGCAGGCCAGCGTAGACACGTCGCTCCAGCGCGCCTGGTGCACGGAACCGGCCAGCCAGATCGCCGCCTGGCTGGCGCGATGAACCGGCCCGTCGATCATGAACAGGGTGACGCCGGCCTTGGCAAGCGCCCCCAGCGCCACGCCATAGAGGATGATGCGCAAGGGTGGCGCGCCGGTCCTGACGGCCAGCAGAATGATGGCGAGCGCGAACACCAGGGCGCCGGAGGCGGCGGCCAGCGGCTGCCATAATATGCTGACCGTGAGCGCGTTCGATTCATTGCTGAAGATGAACAGGAAGATCATCACGCCGAAGGCCGCGCCATCGACGATGCCGAGCACGGAAGGGGCGGCCAGCGCATTGCGGGTGGCGCGCTGCAGCACGAAGCCGGCGAGCGCCAGCGCAGACCCGCTGAGCGCCGCCATGAGCAGGCGCGGCATGCGCAGCGACCAGACGATGACCGTGTCGCTGCGTGCGCCCTCGCCGATGATCGCCAGAAGGACGCGGCCGGGCGACATGGAGGAACTGCCGAAGCCGACACTTGCAACCGCCAGGACAATCACCGTGAGCGCCAGAAGCGCAACCTTGCCGCCGCGCCCGAGGGTGACGGGCAGCCCGGATGTGCCGGACAGAGCGGTCACGCGGCCGCTCCCAGGCGCTTGCGTTGCAGGAGATAGATCAGCGTCGGCACGCCGATGACGGCAAGCAGGACACCGACCGGCGCCTCGGACGGGTAGATGACGAAACGCGCCGCAATGTCGGCGGCAAGCGCCAGCACGCCACCGATCAGAACCGAAAGCGGGATCAGCACGCCGTGGCTTTGCCGACCGCTCAGGCGGGCCAGATGCGGAGCGGCCAGGCCGATGAAGACCACGGGGCCGGCAACGGCGACGCTGACCCCCGCCAGGAGTGCCGCCAGCACCAGGACCAGGAAGCGTGTGCGCAGCACCGGGACACCAAGCGATTGAGCGGTTGCATCATCGGTCATCAGCGCGTCGAGCATCGGCGCCAGACGCCAGGAGGCCAGCGCGATGACGAGGCTGGCCGGAGCGGCAAGCGCCAGAAGGCGCAGATCGCGGTCGGCAAAGCCGCCCGAAAGCCAGAACAGGAGCTCCTCCATGGTGCGCTCGTCTGCGACGATGACGATCTGGATGCCGGAGGCGAACAGGGCGGCGATGGTGACGCCGGCGAGCAGCAGATGCGCCGGCGAAGACATGCCGCCGGCCGACAGGGCCAGGCCGAAGACCAGCGCCGCGCACAGCAGCGCGCCGAGGCAGGCGGCAAGCGCGATCACCGTCAGCGACTGGACATTGGTCAGGACGACCAGGACGACGACCGCGAACCCCGCCCCCGCATTGATGCCGAGCAGGCCGGGCTCGGCCAGCGGGTTGCGCGTCGCCGTCTGCAGGAGAAGGCCGCAAAGGCCGAGCGCGCCGCCGACCACCAGGGCGATCAGGGTGCGCGGCAGGCGCAGGGTGGTGACGATCAGCGCCGCCTGGTCGTCGCCGCCTTGGCTCAGTGCGCGCCAGACCTCGCCCGTCGGCGTGTAGCGAATGCCCAGATGCAGGCTTGCCGCCGCCAGAAGCGCGGTCAGAAGGATCAGGCCCAGACCTAAAGCGTAACGCGGCATTGCACTCTCTTTCCCGGCCCTTTCCCGATCTGGGGTTTTCAGAAGTTGACCAACAATGTCAACTTCAAACTTGACAAGCCCGCCCAGCTTTTCGATTGAACGGACCCCGATCCGGGACGTCTCCCGGCAGCACAGGAGATTGAGATGCGCATCCTATCGTTGTTGGTCATATCCGCCCTGCTGGCTGTCGCGCCTGGCGCGCGCGCGGCGGAGATCGAGCATTCCATGGGCACGACGGCGGTGCCCGACGCGCCGCAAAGGATCGTCGTCCTGACCAATGAAGGCACGGAGGCGCTTCTGGCGCTGGGTGTAAAGCCGGTCGGCGCCGTCAATTCCTGGAACGGCGATCCCTGGTATGCGCACATTGCCGGGCAGATGGAGGGCGTCGAGCCGGTCGGCAAGGAAAGCGCGGTCAATCTCGAACTGATCGCCGCCCTGCAGCCCGACCTCATCCTCGGCACCAAGCTGCGCCACGAGGCGATCTACGAGCAGCTTTCGGCGATCGCGCCGACCGTCATCTCGGAGCGGCTGCGCGGCGACTGGCGCATCAACTTCAAGCTCTGGGCGAAGGCCGTGGGCAAGGGGCCCGAAGGCGACAAGGTGCTGGCCGATTTCGATGCACATGCGGCAAGGCTGGCAACCGAGCTTGGCGACCACGTGAAGGAAAAGATCTCCGTCGTCCGCTTCATGCCCGGCCATATCCGCATCTACCAGAAGGACAGCTTTTCCGGCTTCATCCTCGGCAAGGTCGGCTTTGCGCGGCCGGCCAACCAGGACATCGACGATTTCGTCCTGAAGGTCGGCAAGGAAAGCATTCCGGACATGGATGGCGACCGGCTGTTCTATTTCACCTATGAGCCGGGCGATGGCGAGGCGACGAAACTGGCCAAGGACGTGCTCGCCGATCCGCTGTGGCAGACGCTGGAGGCGGTGAAGGCGGGCAAGGTCTACGCCGTGGACGACACGATCTGGAACACCGCCGGCGGCGTCCTGGCGGCCAATCTGATGCTCGACGACATCGCCCGTATCTACGGGGTGGAGTGACAGCCCCTACCCGAACCATCCTGCATGCAAGGCTCACACGGCAATTGCAGCGCGACGAGGTTTGAATTACTTTTACGTTTGCGTAAGCCGTACGGGACGGCTTTGTTCGGGAGGAACGAAAGAAATGATACGCAGATTTCTTGTTGTGGCGGCGATGCTGGCCGTGACCGCGGGTGCGGCGATGGCCGATCCGATCGAAGGCAATTGGAAGACGGAGGCCGGCAGCACGGCGCAAATCGCCTCGTGCGGCGGCTCCTTCTGCATCACGCTGAAGACTGGCCAACACGCCGGCAAGAAGATCGGCACGTTCAAGGCTGCCGGCGAAGGCAAATACACCGGCAAGATCACCGACCCGGCCAACGACAAGACCTATAATGGCAAGGGCAGCATTTCCGGCAACAGCCTGAAGATGGGCGGCTGCGTGCTGGGCGGGCTGATCTGCCGCAACCAGACCTGGTCGCGCTTGTAAGCGGCGGCGCGCAGCGGCCACACCCGCCCCTCATCCGCTTACCGGGCCCTTCTCCCGCAAGCGGCAGGGCAATCGCATGTTGGCCGTTGCAGGCAATTGGGAACAATGCAGCCGTTCCCGTCATGAACTCTGAGCTTCGAGTTGGTGACGCGGGTGGAGGTGGTCCGTAAGCGTCAAGGACCCCTTCTCCCTGCTGGCGGGGAGAAGGTGAGGATGAGGGGCGAGCGCCAAAGATCGAGGGGACAGCGGGACGAGCGGGCGAACCAGAAATGCTGGCTCACGTCCCTCATCCCCCTGCCGGGACCTACTCCCCGCACGCGGGGAGTAGGGGGATGACGCGACGTTAAAGAGCGCCCGCCGACGCCGCAGTAGAATAGCCAGCCCTGCGGAATGGCGCGCGTCCTACCGCGCGCGCTGGCCGAACAGGACCTTCTGGGCTTCCTTGTCCTCGGCGATGTTGCGGCGGTGCTCCTGGCCGACCTCAAGCGCGCGGATGACGGCCGGGCGGGCCATGATGGTTTCGAACCAGCGCTTGAGATTGGGGAAATCGTTCAGGTCCTGGCCTTGGTTCTCATGTGGCTTGACCCAGCCGATCGACGCCATGTCGGCGATCGAGTATTCACCGGCCAGGAATTCGCGGTCGGCGAGGCGCCTGTTCATGACGCCGTAGAGACGGTTGACCTCATTGGTGTAGCGGTCGATGGCGTAGGGCACTTTTTCCGGCGCGTATTGGCGGAAATGATGCGCCTGGCCGGCCATCGGCCCCAGCCCGCCCATCTGCCAGAAGAGCCATTGATCGACCTCGACGCGGGCGCGCTCGTCGCTCGGGTAGAACTGGCCGGTCTTGCGGCCGAGATATTGCAGAATGGCGCCGGATTCGAAAACCGAGATCGGCTGACCGCCCGGCCCCTCGGGATCGACGATCGCCGGCATGCGGTTGTTCGGCGCGATCTTCAGGAAAGACGGCTCGAACTGCTCACCCTTGCCGATGTTTACGTAGTGCATCTCGTAGGGAAGACCCGCCTCCTCCAGATAGATGGTGATCTTCCATCCATTCGGGGTCGGCCAGTAATGCAGTTCGATCGGCTTGGTCTGGGTGGTCATGCGTATTGCCTCCAGGTTTCGGGCCGCGCGGTCGGGAGGATCGTGGCAGCAAAAGGCAGGTAAGCAAAGTTCAAAGAATTTGCAACAAGGCGGACGGTAAACCATCCGCCATAAGATCGGTTCATCGTTTCATGGAAACGCTGCCCCGCTCCATCTCTTCATTTTCCGCATTTGTGCGGACGTCAGGTGAAACCGCCTGACTGCAAAAATGCTTCAGGCCGGAACAGGCCCGTTAACACTGCTGAACGACGGATGAATGTCCCTCTCAGAGCCGGTTCAGCCGGCCCACCGCATGATTGCGGCAAGAATGAGGGATGAACGCCATGCTGATGCGCCGCTTTACCATTGTCTGCCTGATCACCGCCCTGTTCGGCATGGGGCTTGCCATTCTGGTCGCCGAGGCCAGCCGGCCGTCGCATGACTGGCAGGACAACCGGCCATTCGCCTGCGGCACACAGCCCAGCGGCGCGTGTGTGCCTGCGGCGCGCTGGTGACATGATGCGCGGGGCGAAGGCAGGCATGTTTCACGCATTGATCCAGATGGCGAAAGGCCTGGCGGTGGCTGTGGTGATCAGTTCGCCGCTGCTGGCGGTGCAGAATGTGCGCGCCGGCCATGAAAACATCATCGAGGGCCATTATGAGAAGTCGAGCGGCGCCGGCTTTGTGCTGATGGTGAGCCTGAAGCGGGCGCGCTGAAGGTTTTTGTCTTTCAAGCAAGCCGCGGGCAAGCAAACCGCGGGCGTTTTCGACGGGCCTTGAGAAGACAAGGAATTTCCATATAAAAGGTCATGGAAAAGCGAATCTACCCACAACCCATCCAAACGATCTCCTGCCCGGAGCCATTCGCCCGAAAGAGCTTCATGGACGCCGGCGAGGCGGTCGCCGCGCTGAAGGCGCTTTACGAGCGCAACACCGCCTTCCTGCGCGATGCTTTCGTCGAGCTCGCCGAAAGCGGGGAGAGCGACCGGCGCTACCGGGCATTCTATCCCGAGATCAGCCTGGCGACCGGCTCCTACGCACAGATCGACACGCGGCTCGCCTATGGCCATGTGGCCGCGCCCGGCGTCTACGCCACGACGATCACGCGTCCGGACCTGTTCGACGACTATCTGATCGACCAGCTCGGCCTCGTGCTGCGCAATCACGGCGTGCCGATCACCGTTTCGGAATCGGAGACGCCGATCCCGCTGCACTTCGCCTTCCTGAAGGATACCTATGTCGAGGCCTCGGTGGCCGACCGGCTGAAGCGGCCGCTGCGCGACCTGTTCGACGTGCCCGACCTCAACGCCACCGACGACCATATCGTCAACGGCACCTATGAAGCGCCGCCCGGCGAGCCGCTGCCGCTCGCCCCGTTTACCGCGCAGCGCATCGACTATTCGCTGCACCGGCTGGCTCACTACACGGCAACGACGCCCGATCATTTCCAGAACTTCGTTCTGTTCACCAACTATCAGTTCTACATCGACGAGTTCTGCGCGCTGGCGCGCGAGATAATGGCCGAGGGCGGCCAAGGCTACACATCGTTCGTCGAGCCGGGCAACATCGTGACGCTGGCCGGCGAGACGAGCCCGAGCAGCAACACGCTGGCACGCCTGCCGCAAATGCCCGCCTATCACCTGACGCGCGACGACCATTGCGGCATCACCATGGTCAATATCGGCGTCGGGCCGTCCAACGCCAAAACGATCACCGACCACATCGCGGTCCTCAGGCCGCATGCCTGGCTGATGCTCGGCCATTGCGCCGGCCTCAGGAACACACAGGCGCTGGGCGACTACGTCCTGGCGCATGCCTATGTGCGCGAAGACCATGTGCTCGACGACGACCTGCCGGTCTGGGTGCCGCTGCCGGCGCTGGCCGAGGTGCAGGTGGCGCTGCAGGAAGCGGTGGCCGAGATCACCGGCCTTTCCGGCTATGAGTTGAAGCGCATCATGCGCACGGGCACCGTCGCCACCATCGACAACCGCAATTGGGAGCTGCGCGAGCAGCGCGGACCGGTGCAGCGCCTATCGCAGTCGCGTGCCATCGCGCTCGACATGGAATCGGCGACGATCGCCGCCAACGGCTTCCGCTTCCGCGTGCCTTACGGGACGCTTCTGTGCGTCTCCGACAAGCCGCTGCACGGCGAATTGAAACTGCCGGGCATGGCGACGGAATTCTACAAGCGGCAGGTCTCGCAGCATCTGAAGATCGGCATGCGGGCGGTGGAGAAACTGGCGGCCATGCCGCCCGAACGGCTGCATTCGCGCAAGCTCAGAAGTTTCTTCGAGACAGCGTTTCAGTAACCAGCCGCCCATGCGAGGAGCGGGGCCGTCGCTCCGCTGCTGGCGGAGGATGGCGCACTCACCCTCGCCTGCCGCGCGGGCGCCGGCGGGTCAGCGTATCGTGCATCAGCAATGAACCCATGAGATGGTCGGCCGCTCCCGGCGGGCCCGGGATGAGCATGGCGGTCAGCTTACGAGCGGGATCGGCGGCATTGCCGTCGGCTGACGCGGACTTTTCAGGTCGCGGCTTTCGCGAAATCAGCTTCTTGAAGAATTTTCTACACATCGCTGCAAGATCGAGCCAGAATGCCCAATCGGCAAACGCGAAGATTTCAGTTCGGATTTGAATTTTTCTCAACCGGAGTTGACGATGCGACGACTTCCTTCCCTGCGCGGGCTCCAGGCTTTCGAAGCGGTGGCGCGGATGGGCAATCTGGCCGGCGCGGCGGATCTGCTGGGCATCACGCCGAGCGCCGTCAGCCACAGGCTGCGCGGGCTGGAAGAGGAACTCGGCAAGCAATTGCTGCGGCGAACGGCGAGCGGGCTATGCATGACCAATGCCGGCCAACGATACCGCGTCGGCGTGGAAGATGCCTTCGCCCAGTTGACCCGGGCGACGAGCGCGCTTGTCGGTCCCGACTTGTCGCGGCCCCTGACCGTAAGCCTGTCCGCGTCGATCGGCGTGCGCTGGCTGATGCCGCGCTTCGACCGCTTCCGCACCCGGCATCCCGACATCGAGATCTCGATCCTCAGCACCAATCGGCTGGCCGACCTTTCGGCCGGCGAGGCGGATCTGGCGCTGCGTCACGGGTTGGGCGCATGGCCGGACCTTTGTTCGGATCTGGTGCTGAGTTGCAGCGTATCGCCGCTTTGCGCGCCTTCAGTGGCGGAAGAGATGGCCGGCGCGTCATCGGTCGAAGCATTGGCGAAGGCCACGCTTCTGGAATGCCCGCACGACGATTGGGATACCTGGCTGGAGGCTGCAGACGCGACCGATGTAAAGCCGGCGAAGCGTCTGAAATTCCCCGATTGTTCCATGGCTGTCGTCGCGGCCATCCACGGCCAGGGCATCGTGATGGGCTATTCGGGGTTTGCCGACGAGGAGCTCGCCGCAGGCACGCTTGTAAAACCGTTCGACCTCACCGTGCCGGCGATAAAGGCCTATTACATCGTCTATCCGCCGGAGCGGCTGAACGATGTCCGGGTTCGCGCCTTCCGCGACTGGATCCTGTCGGAACGTGCGCTGGCGCCGCGGGCAGCGTAACCGGTAACGGACCGCGGCCGACCTTGCTCCCACCACATTTCATTCGTTAGAAGCGCATATGCTCGACATTCACCGCCTGCTCCCACCACTCCTGGCCATACTGGCGACGCTGATCAGCGTTCCGCTGGTGGCCGGCTATTGGGGCGGCGTTCATCCGGCATTCGATTCGATGGCGCATTTCCGCCTGCATCTGGCGTTGCTGCTGGCGCTGGTTTCGCTGCCGCTGGTCTTTTTCAAGGGATGGAGGCAGATCGGCGCGGCCGGTGCCGTGCTTGGCCTGGCGGCAATCAGTGCCACCCTGGCGCCGGGCATGCGGGCCGGGCCAGCCTCGGCCGAAGCGGCAGCCGCTCCTGCAGCACATTACCGGCTGCTGCAGATGAACCTGCGCTACGACAACGCAACGCCAAAGGCGGTGTTTTCCGTCATCGGCGAGACGCGTCCCGACGTGGTGACGCTCAACGAAGTGTCGCGCATGTGGGTCGAACAGCTCAAATTTCTCGAAGCGACCTATCCCTACCGCATCATCTGTCCGCCGCCGGCACGGATCGGCGGCGTGGCGATCCTGTCGCGCCGGCCATTCCTGCACCCATCGGCGGCTTCCTGCTACGATCGCGGATCGATGGCCGTGGCCGCTGTCAATTTCGGCGGCAGCGCGGTCAATGTCGCCGCCCTGCATCTCGGCTGGCCCTGGCCGTTCGAGCAACACCGGCAGACGGGCCGCGTCATACCGGCGATCAAGCAACTGGGCGACACGGCGATCCTGGCAGGGGACCTGAATGCGACACCATGGAGCATGACTGCCCGGCGCCTGGCCGCCGCCGGCGAACTGACGATGCTCAGCGGCATCGGTCCGACCTGGCTCCTGCCGGTCTTTCCTCAAAGCATTCGGCGGATCGCCGGCCTGCCAATCGACAATATCTTCACCAAGGGCCGCATCGTGCCGCTCTCGGTGAAACGGCTCGGGGAAACAGGCTCCGATCACCTGCCGGTGCTGTTCGAGTTCGGCGTGCTGCCGCGCAAGCATGACGATGTGGATGGCGTGCTGCAGGCGGGATCGAGCGACGGCGCACCAGCTTGAACGCACCTACCCCTTACGCGCCAGGACCAGATGCCCCGGCACCGGCTGGCCCATTTCGTGGCGCACGGTGATGGGCTCGATACAAAGGCAGGCAAGGCCGTTGGCAGCAAGGGTTTCGCGCAGATAGGTTTCGGCATGGGCAAAACGCTGGTGCGGGCCGACCATGAATGGGCGGCCATCCATCACCGCATCGGGGAGCGTTTCGCTTGAAAAGGCGAAGACGGCCCGCGGATTGGTGCTGGCCGCAACGCCGGCGAAGAACGCCTCCAGATGCCCGACATAGGGCAGGACATCCGTCGCCGTGATGAGATCGAACGGCTCGACATCGGCGTTTTCCAGGAAGTCCACGGCCTCGCCTGCATAGAGCGCATCGTAGATTTCCTTCTCGTCGGTCACTTCGAGCATGGTTTCGGAAAGATCGACGCCGGTGATATGGCCAGCCATGTCGCGCAGGGTCTCCCCGCTAAGGCCGGTGCCGCAGCCGAGATCCAGCATGCGCGCATAGGGGCCCGGCGCGTGCACGAGCAATGCTTCGCGCACCAGCAAAGGCACGTCATAGCCGAGCTGGTCGACGAGGATGCTCTCGAAATCGCCGGCGTGCTGATCGAACAACGTCGCGACATAGGCGTCGGGCGCCTTGGGCGGCGTCTCGCCGCGTCCCATGCTGGCCAGCCGCACGGCAGCTCCGCCATGATCGGCGGGATCGAGCCGCAGCACCTCGGCATAGGCGGTCGCCGCCGCGTCGAAATCGCCGGCTTTCTCCAGCGCCAGCGCGCGGTTATAGGCCTCGGCCAGCGCTTCCTCGTCGATCACAGTGGTGTGCTCGTCGGACAATTGGCTTACATTCCCGTATAGACAGGTCCCTCGCCGCCCTGCGGCGGAACCCAGTTGATGTTCTGGTTCGGGTCCTTGATGTCGCAGGTCTTGCAGTGGACGCAGTTCTGCGCGTTGATGACGAAGCGCGCATCGGCCGCATCGCTGCCGTCGGTCAGCGCGTTGCCATCCCCATCCACCCACTCATAGACGCCGGCCGGACAATAGCGCGACGACGGGCCGGCATAGACGGCATATTCCGACGTCTTCTGCAGGTCCATGTCCTTCACCTGCAGGTGGACCGGCTGGTCTTCCTCGTGATTGGTGTTGGACAGGAACACCGAGGACAGGCGGTCGAAGGTGAGGACGCCGTCAGGTTTCGGATAGTCGATCGGCTTGTAATTGGCGGCGGGTTCGAGCGCCGCGGCATCGGTCTTGCCATGCTTCATGGTGCCGAACAGCGAGAAACCGAACAGCGTGTTCATCCACATGTCGAAGCCGCCAATGCCGACACCGAGCACCGTGCCGAAGTGCGACCAGAGCGGCTTCACATTGCGCACCTTCTTCAGGTCCTTGCCGATGTCGGAGGCGCGCCAGGCGTTCTCATAGGCTTCGAGCGTATCGTTGCCGCGGCCCGCGGCAAGCGCCTCGACCACATGCTCGGCGGCCATCATGCCGGACAGGACCGCATTGTGAGAGCCCTTGATGCGGGGCACATTGACGAAGCCGGCCGAGCAGCCGATCAGCGCGCCACCAGGGAAAACGAGCTTCGGCACCGACTGGAAGCCGCCCTCGGTGATGGCGCGGGCGCCGTAGGAGATGCGCTTGGCGCCATCAAAGACACCGCGGATCGCCGGATGCGTCTTGAAGCGCTGGAACTCATGGAACGGCGACAGGAACGGGTTCTTGTAGTTCAGGTGGAGAACGAAACCGACCGCCACCTGGTTGTTTTCGAGATGATAGAGGAACGACCCGCCGCCGGTTTTCATGTCGAGCGGCCAGCCGAACGAATGCTGGACGAGGCCGGGCTTGTGGTTTTCCGGCTTGACCTCCCAGAGTTCCTTCAGGCCGATGCCGAATTTCTGCGGCTCGCGGTTCTCATCGAGACCGAACCTGGCGATCAGCAGCTTGGCCAGAGAGCCGCGCACGCCCTCGCCGATCAGCACATATTTGCCGAGCAGAGCCATGCCCGGCTGATAGTTCGGGCCGTGCGACCCATCGCGCTCGACGCCCATGTCGCCCGTGGCGACACCGATCACCGCGCCCTCATCATTGTAGAGCACTTCGGCGGCGGCGAAGCCCGGATAGATTTCGACGCCCAGCGCCTCGGCATGGCCGGCCAGCCAGCGGCAGACATTGCCCAGCGACACGGCGTAATTGCCGTGATTGTTCATCAGGGGCGGCATCATGAAATTCGGCAGGCGCATGGAACCCGCAGGCCCAAGCACCAGAAAACGGTCCTCGGTCACCGGGGTCTTGAAGGGATGATCCTCCTCCTGGCGCCAATCGGGCAGCAGGCGGTCGATGCCGACCGGATCGACCACGGCGCCGGAGAGAATGTGCGCGCCGACCTCGCCGCCCTTTTCCAGAACGACCACGGAAAGCTCTGGATCGAGTTGCTTGAGCCTGATCGCCGCGGCCAGTCCGGCCGGGCCGGCACCGACGATGACCACATCGAATTCCATGCTTTCGCGTTCCGCTTCGCTCATTCAACCCTCCGCTGATTTCATGGCCTTGGCTTCTGCCGCACCAAACCGATCCCTGCTCCCGGGGGACACGCCATGGCCCTCTTGCCGGAAAAGCTTTCGATGACCGCGCTATAGCGCATCCCCGCTAGCCGCGAAACCGTCGAAAACGACACCGCGCGTCTATCGCCCCGGCCACCATTCTTATTACTTTAACGTAAACGTCAATATCATGCATGCAGTTCCTTCGAGAAGCGATTTCACGCGGCGAGGCGAATCGGCGCAAACTGGCGGATCGAAGCCAGTCGGGAGGCCAAGGATTTGGATCAGCAGGGCAATTGGATCATCAGGACATACCGGCAAAGCCCGGCGCTTGCCTGCACCATCCTCATCGCCGGCATTCTTGCCGTGCAAACGGCATTTCTGGTGATCATGGGCCATCCGGCGATCTGCGATTGCGGTACGGTCAAACTATGGTATCCGGAGGCCTCCGGCCCCGAGACCTCGCAGCACATCACCGACTGGTACAGCTATTCGCACGTGCTGCACGGGCTGATCTTCTACGTCATTCTCTGGCTTGTCGCGCCGCGCCTGCCGATGGGGCTGCGGCTGGCGCTGGCGGTCGGCGTGGAAGCGGCCTGGGAAATGGCGGAGAACACGCCGGCGGTGATCGACCGCTACCGTCAGTCGGCGCTTGCGGAGGGCTATTTCGGCGACAGCATCCTCAATTCGCTGTCGGACACGTTCGCCGCGATGTTCGGGTTCCTCGTGGCGCGCGTCTCGCCGGTCTGGCTGAGCGTCGTCCTGGTGGTGGTGACGGAGATCTTCATGGCATACATGATCAGAGACAATCTGACGCTCAACATCCTGCAGTTGGTCCACCCGTCCGAGGCCATCTCGCGCTGGCAGGTTGGCGGCTGAGCCGCCGCTGCGGCGATTCCGATTTTCCTGCACCCGTATTGGCGGTAGAATGGGGCGACCAAGGGAGGAACCGCCCTGCCCCGCATCGCGCCAATGCTCCTCATGCCGCTGCTTGCGCTGCTCCTCGGCGCCGGACCGGGCGATGACGGGCGCTGGCATGCCGGCAGCTATTCCTTTTCCGACGAATTGGGCGGGTTCCGCATTCGCGCCGTGGAGGGCAGCGGGACGCGCACCGATCCGGTGATCCTGACGCAGGAATTGTCGACCACGGCGGCGGTGGTTCTGGTGATCCGTACCACCGGGGATGTTTCCCGCTATGCGGCCGACGAACGCTCCGGCGAAGGCTTTCTCTATATGGAGATCGAGACGATCAATGGCAGCGGGCTCGCCTGGATCGAGTTCGAATTCGAACTGCAGGAAGAGCGCGGCCAGCCCAGCGTCTATGGCGACGGGCTGTCGTTCAACCAGCGCGAAGTCGGGCAAAGGAACCTGGGGTCCAGCCGTTTTGCCGCCTATGACAACAAATTCGAACCCTATGACCGGCTCCTGTTTCAGGAGGGCAAGGTCGATCCGGGCGAAACCGTGATGTTCCGCCTGCTGATCACCGATCTCACGCCGCAGCCGATCTTTTATCTGGTGCAGGATCCGCGCATTCCATCGTCGTGAACTTGCATCGGCGGTGAAAGCGGAAGACAGTGCGGCCTCCGAGGCCGTTTGATCATTCTAATGCGCGGGCATCTGACGCGGCGCATTCTCGAACAGTCTCCAAGCGCAAACAGGAACAGGCCGGAATGGATTCCGCAGGTCTCAGGGAGCTTCTGACGTTTTACGCCGATGCCGGCGTGGACGAGCCCCTATGGGACGCGCCAGCCGACCGTTTCGACGAGACGCGGCTGGAGGCCGAGCAGCGTGCCGCCAGCCGACCACAGGCACCGCAAGCGCCCCAGACGCAGGGCCAAACAGCCCCCAGTCAGCAAGCCCACCGGAAGCAGCCGTCCCGACCGGCGCCCGTCGCACCGACCGCCGCCGTCCCCGACGACGCGCAGGCGGCGCGCGCACGCGAGATCGCCGCAAGCGCCGCAAGCCTCGAGGAACTGCGCGCGCAGCTCGAAGCGTTCGACGGCTGCAATCTGAAAACCACGGCGAAGAACACCGTGTTCGCCGACGGCAATCCGCAGGCGCCGATCATGTTCGTCGGCGAGGCGCCGGGCCGCGACGAGGACATTCAGGGCCTGCCCTTCGTCGGTCGTTCGGGAAAACTGCTCGACCGCATCCTGGCGGCGATCGGTCTCGACCGAAGCTCCGTCTACATCTCGAACGTCATCGCCTGGCGTCCGCCAGGCAATCGCGACCCCTCGCCGCTCGAAACCGAGATCTGCCGCCCCTTCATCGAGCGGCATATCGAACTGGTAGCACCGAAGATTCTCGTCACGCTGGGCAATCCATCGACGAAGCTGCTGCTGCGCACGCAAACCGGCATCATGCGCATGCGCGGCACCTGGGCCGTGCATGAAACGCCTTCGGGCCTGCAGATCCCGACCATGCCGACGCTGCATCCGGCCTATCTGTTGCGCAACCCGGCGCACAAGATGCTCGCCTGGCGCGATTTCCTCGCGATCAAACAGAAGCTGGAAGCGAGCCTGAAGGGCTGACCTTCCCGTTTACGCTCCGTTTAACCCCAACTTAACCGCGTTGCCGGCACAGTTGCGCCTCAACCTCTATCCCGGAGACGAACATGTGCGTTCGCGTAGCTTCCGGGGGGCGCGTTCTGTTATTTGTCTTTTTCCTCAACAACATCCCGCCTGCCATCGGCGCCGACCTGACGGTTCCCACACCGCCGGAGCGCAACGATGCGTTCGACAAGCTGCCTCCGCTGATCGATATCCGCACAGGGGCTTCGGGGTTCGCAGAATTCAGCCAGAGCGCGACGAGCGGCGATTTCGACGGCGCCGACAATACGGGCTCGCTCTGGCAACTGCGCGGCGTGGCCAACCGCGAGATCGGCGACGGCTGGAACATTCAGCTCGACGGCCTTTACCGGAGGGTCAATCTGGACGGCGTTTCGGCCGATGCCGTTTCAGGCACGGCACACGGTTATTTCCGACGACCGGAGAAATACGCGGTCGGTGCCTATGTCGGGACGGCGCGCGCCGGCTCGAGAACGCTGTCGCAACTGGCCGCACTCGATTTCGATCAGGATATGACGGCGTTTTCCGGCGGGCTGGAAGCGGCTTATTTCCTTAGCCGGACAACGCTTTTCGCCCAGGCCGGCGCCGGCAAGATATTCCTTGACGAGGCGGACCTGGATGAAGCTTCGGCGAAGGCCGGGGCGCGCTACTATCTCAGCGACAATCTGCGCCTCGATCTCGAAGGTGCGATAAAACACTGGCGCGCCGACGATGCCAGGGCGAACGGGTTCTCCGTGGCAACCATCGCCCATTACCGCCTGTCGCAAGTCCCCGTCAGCGCCTTTGGCGGCTATCGCTTCGAAAACCTGTCGGGCAAGGACGACGGCGGAGCCGATATCAGCGGCAAATCGCACGGATTGCTGGTGGGCTTCAGGTATCATTTCGGCTCGACAAGCCTGAAAGACGAAGAGCGCACCGGCACGCTGTGGTCGAGCCCGCAGGGTGGATTCTAGCACTACGATCGGGTTTAGCGGAGCATTCCCCCGTTACCCCCTTGCCTGACCGGCAAGGGGGTAACGGCGCTCAGGCGGCGGCGTCATGGCGGGGCGAAGACCTCAGGCCAGCGCACTGAAGCATGGCGAACAACGCCACCGCCAGGGCCTGCGCGACGACGAACGCTACACCCAACACGGTGGGGGCAATGCCTCCGGCGGCCAGCAGGGCGAAGCTGGCGACCACCCAGAGCGCGTTGGCGATGACGATATCGAGCAGGAGAAGGCGCGGCGCGTGCTGGCGGCGGGCAACGACCAGCAGCAGCGCGACGAACGGAACCAGGATCGCTCCGGCCCAGAACATCAGCGCCTGCGGCAGGCCGAGAAGCGGCTCCAGCAAACCCGCCCCCAGAAGCAGCAGCAGGGCTGCGGCGCCGCTGACGGCTGCATCGATGAAAAGGACCCTGCGCAAGAACGGTGAGATGGCAAGCGGCATGTCAAAAACTCCTCGGTCATGGTTTGAGTTTCCCGCCCGATCGGTCGGGCGATGTCGCAGGGTGCGCCGGTTTGCGCCTGCTGGCGATTACGCGTGAGGTAATGGAAACGTTCATTGCGATGCGCTAACCTTGCCCGCATGATCAGGATGGTAAAGACACGCTCCACCGAGGGCATCGGCGACCTGTTGCGCGAATGGCGGCAGCGCCGGCGCATGAGCCAATTGCACCTGGCGCTCGAAGCGGGCATCTCGCAGCGCCATTTGAGCTTCGTCGAGAGCGGCCGCTCCGCGCCGTCGCGCGAGATGGTCCTGCACCTGTCGGACTGCCTGTCGATGCCGCTCAGGCAGCGCAACCGCCTGCTGCTGGCGGCCGGCTATGCGCCAAGCTTTTCCGAGCGGTCGCTGGATGACCCGGCCCTGAAGCCGGCCATGGACGCCGTGCAACTCGTGCTGAACGGACATGCGCCCAATCCGGCCCTCGCGATCGACCGGCACTGGACGATGATCGCCGCCAACACGGCGATCATGCCGTTTCTCGAAGGCGTGCGGAACGCCGACCTGCTGCGGCCGCCGGTCAATGTCCTGCGTCTCAGCCTGCACCCGGAAGGACTGGCGCCGTGCATCCTCAATCTGGAGGCATGGCGAGCCCATGCGCTCGAACGGTTGCGCGCGTTGAACGATCGTTATGCCGATCCTGAACTCGCTGCGCTGGAGAAGGAGCTTGCCGCCTATCCGACGCGCAATACGGGACCGCAGCCACGACCCGACGAAGCCGAGCGCATCGCGATCCCCCTGCGCCTTCGGCTGGGCGGAGAGGATTTGTCGTTCATCACGACCACCACCGTTTTCGGCACGCCCCTCGATGTCAGCCTGTCGGAACTGGCGATCGAGAGCTTTTTCCCGACAGACGCGGCAACGGCGGCCTATCTGCGCCGGCTGCAGGACAAATCCTCATGAGCTCGGCGGCACGAAGCGCCGGGCGGCAAGGTTCTTCAGGCCGAGCTGGCGTTCGCGCCAGATGATGAACAGGCCGGCGCCGATGACGATGGCGCCGCCGATCAGCGTGTACAGCGTCGGGATGTCGCCAAAGACGAAGTACCCGACGATGATGGCGAGGATCATCGAAGTGTATTCGAACGGCGCGATGGTCGACAACTCGGCGTGGCGGTAGCATTCGGTCATCAGGATCTGCGCCACGCCACCGCACACGCCGGCGCCGGCGAGCGCCAGATATTGATCGCGCGACAGATCGGCCCAGCCGAACGGAATGGAAAACAGCGCCAGGATCGTCGCCGTCACCGAAAACCACAGAACGATGGTCGCGGTCTTCTCGGTCTGCACCAATTTGCGCACCAAAAGCATGGCAACCGAGGAACCGGCGGCCGCACACAGGATGGCGATGACGCCAACCGCCTGCCCCGAGCCAAGCCCGGCGCCACCCGTGAGCAGCGTCAGTTTGGGCCAGGCGATGACGACGACGCCGATGAAGCCGACCGCCACGGCGCTCCAGCGGTATATGCGGACCACCTCGCCCATGAAGACGGCAGAGAAGACGACGACGATGAGAGGCTGCGCATAGTTGAGGGTGATCGCATCGGGCAATGGCAGGCGGGTCAGGCCGAAAAAGCCGAGCCCCATGGCGGTGACGCCGACCAGGCCGCGCATGATGTGGCTGACGGGATGCGTGGTGCGGAAGGCCGTTGCCAATTCACGCCGCCAGGCGAGCATGGCAAGGATCGGAAAGATGGCAAAGAACGATCGGAAGAAGACGATCTGGCCCGCCGGCACCGTTCCCGCTGACTTGATCAGCGATGACATGACGACAAAGATGGAAACCGAAACGATTTTTAGCGCGATGCCCAGAAGAGGCCGGCGTTCGACGCCAAGTTCCGTCACGGCGGGCATGATCTACGACCTTGTCGGAGCGGCGCGCACCGCGCGGAGCGGCGAGATGCATAAGAGAGGGTTGCTCACAATCCGCCGCTGGCCTCCTGGATTGCCTGCCAGACGCGCGACGGCGTCGTCGGCATGTCGATGTGGCGCACGCCATGGGCGCGGTACAGCGCATCGGTGACGGCATTCAGCACCGCCGGCGTGGCGCCGATGGTGCCGGCCTCGCCCGCCCCCTTGATGCCCAGCGCGTTGGTGGTGGACGGCACGTTGCGCGTCTCGAAATGGATGAAAGGCAGATCGTCGGCGCGCGGCATGGCATAGTCCATGAAGCTGGCCGTCACCAACTGCCCGTCTTCCGAATAGACGGTGTCCTCGGTCAAGGCCTGGCCAAGCCCCTGCGCGACGCCGCCATGCACCTGGCCGGCCAGGAGAATCGGATTCACGGTCGCGCCGAAATCGTCGACGATCCAATAGTCCAAGACGTTCACCTTGCCCGTCGCCGGGTCGATCTCGACCTCGCAGATGTGGGTGCCATTGGGATAGGTCGCCTCCTCCTGGACGAATTCGCCGAAGCCCTGCAAATCCTCCGGCTGTTTGGCCGCCCTGGCGATGCCGGCGAAATCCACCTGCCGGTCGGTGCCGACGATGCGCGCGGCGCCATCGACAAGCTCGATGTCGTCGACCGAGGCTTCCAGTTCATCGGCGGCGATCCGCCGGATCTTCTCGGCCAGATCCTCGCCGGCGCGGGCGGCCGACACACCGCCGAGCGGGATCGAGCGCGAGCCGCCCGTGCCGCCGCCGGAGGCGAGCTCGTCCGTGTCGCCCTGGCGCACGGTGATCCTGTCGATGTCGAGATTGAGCTTGTCGGCGACGAACTGCGCATAGGCGGTGGCGTGGCCCTGGCCGTTCGACTGGGTGCCGATCAGCACCGTCACCGTGCCGTCGCCATTCAGCCGCACATGGGCGGGTTCGGAGCCGGCGAAGGCGCAGGCCTCGATATAGGTCGCCATGCCGATGCCGCGCAGCATGCCCGCCTTGCGCGACGCCGCCAGCCGCGTGTCGAAATCGTTCCAGCCCGAACGCTCGATGGCCAAGTCCATATGCGCCTCGAACTCGCCAACATCGTACAGGCGGCCCGTCTGGGTGCGGTAGGGAAACTGCTCGGGCCGGATGAAATTGCGGCGGCGGATTTCCTCGCGGCCGAGATCCAGGTCGCGGGCACAGGCGTCGACCAGCTTCTCCAAGAGGAACGCCGCCTCGGGACGCCCGGCGCCACGATAGGCATCGACCGGACATGTGTTGGTGTAGACGCCGTTGATCGTCACGTCGAGCGCCTGGATGTCATAGACGCCGGTCGACATGGAGGCGCCGACAAAGGGGATGAACGGGCCGTATTGCGAGATGTAGGCGCCCATATTGGCGGTCAGGTCGACGCGCAACCCGAGGAACCGGCCTTCCTCGTCAAGCGCCATCTCGGCCGCCACCACATTGTCGCGGCCTTGCGCGTCGGTCATGAAATGCTCATTGCGGTCACCGGTCCACTTGACCGGCCGGCCGAGGCGCTTGGCCGCCTCCATGACCATGGCGTATTCGCGGTAGACGAAGGTTTTCGGACCGAACCCGCCGCCGACGTCGGGCGTGATGACGCGCAGCATGGCCGGATCGATGCCGAAGGTGCGGCTCAAAATTCCGCGCATGGAGTGAACGCCCTGCGAACCCGTCGTCAGCACGAAGCGGTTTTCATCATCGCGCCATTCGGCAAGGGCGGCGCGCGGCTCCATGTAGTTGCAGACCAGCCGGTTGTTGACGAACGCGACGCGCGTCACATGGGCGGCCCTGGCGAAGGCTGCTTCGGTCTTGTCCTTGTCGCCGATCCGATACTGGAAGGCGCGGTTCGTGCCGAGTTCCGGCCAGACCAGCGGCGCGCCGTCAGCCAGCGCGCCGGCCGTGCCGGCGATGGCTTCCTCATCCTCGAAGTCGATGTCGATCAGTTCGGCCGCGTCCTGCGCCTGGGCGCGGCTTTCGGCGACGACCAGCGCCACCGCGTCGCCGACATAGTGAACCCGGTCGCGGCAGAGAATCGGAATATCGCGCGTCGGCGCGCGGCTGCCATCCGGCTGCTTCTGCATGGCGCCCGACTTCAGATCGGCCAGATGCGCCACATCGGCGCCCGTCAGCACCAGATGCACGCCCGGCGCGGCGCTGGCCTCTTCGATGGAGGCGATGGTGAAACCGGCCTTGGCGACCGGCGAACGCAGCACATAGAGATGCAGCGTCCCCTCGGGCGAGAAATCGTCCGTATAGCGGCCCTTGCCGGTGATGAAAGCAGCATCTTCCTTGCGGCGGACGGAAGCGCCCATGCCGAATTTTGGCGTCATCACGGTCATGCGGAATTCCTTCTGGCCAATCGCAGCGCGGCCGACATTCAAAAAGCTGGCTGGAAACAATCGGGCGATGTTCGAGACCTTAGTTTTGTCGAGCCGCATGATTGTGTAAAGAGCAACAATCCGATTTTGTTGGACCAGTGGTCTGACAAATTGCCGTCAGGCGCTCGAGGTCATAGGAAGAGACGTGATGCTTAAGGACAGCGGCCAGGTTTTTCGCCTCGAGGATTATCGGCAGAGCGATTATCTCATTCCACAGGTGAGGCTCACTTTCCGTCTTGGAGCCGATGAAACGCTGGTGACGGCGACGCTGAAGGTCGAGCGGCGGCGCGGCGTTGCGGTGACGGCGCCGCTGGAGCTGGACGGCGACGGCCTGGTGCTGGCGAAGCTCGCCATCAATGGCGCCAAGGCGGATGCGGACGCGTTTGAAGCCTCGCCGGACAGGCTGGTCCTGAAAAAGCTGCCGCATGCCGGACAGTTCGAGCTGACCATCGAAACAAGGCTGGCGCCGGCGAAGAACAAGGCCCTGATGGGGCTATACGTTTCAAACGGCGTGTTCTGCACCCAATGCGAGGCCGAAGGGTTTCGCCGCATCACCTATTTCCTCGATCGGCCGGATATCCTCAGCGTCTACACGGTGCGCATCGAGGCGGACCGCAAGGAGACGCCGCTCCTGTTGTCGAACGGCAACCCCGTCGAGAAGGGCACGCTGGATGGGGGCCGGCATTTCGCCGTCTGGCACGATCCGCATCCCAAGCCCTCCTATCTGTTCGCTCTCGTTGCCGGCGATCTGGGCGCGGTGACCGACACCTTCACCACCGCTTCCGGCCGCCCGGTGGATCTGGCGATCTATGTCGAACGCGGCAAGGAAGATCGCGCCGCTTACGCGATGGATTCGCTGAAGCGCTCGATGCGCTGGGATGAAGAGCGCTTCGGCCGCGAGTATGATCTCGATGTGTTCAACATCGTCGCCGTGTCGGATTTCAACATGGGCGCCATGGAGAACAAGGGGCTCAACGTCTTCAACGACAAATATGTGCTGGCCGACGCCGACACGGCGACCGATCTCGACTTCGCCAATATCGAGGCGATCATCGCCCATGAGTATTTCCACAATTGGACAGGCAACAGAATCACTTGCCGCGATTGGTTCCAGCTTTGCCTGAAGGAAGGCCTGACCGTCTTCCGCGATCATGAATTCTCCGCCGACCAGCGCTCGCGGGCCGTCAAGCGCATCGCGGAAGTGCGGGCGCTGCGGGCGCATCAGTTTCCCGAGGACCAGGGGCCGCTGGCGCATCCGGTGCGGCCGCGCCGCTTTCGCGAGATCAACAATTTCTACACGGCAACCGTCTACGAGAAGGGCTCGGAAGTGGTGCGCATGATCCGCACCGTCCTCGGCCAGGAAGCCTTCCGCGCCGGCATGGACCTGTATTTCGAGCGGCACGACGGACAGGCCGTCACCATCGAGGACTTCGTCAAGGCTTTCGAGGACGCCTCGGGCCGCGACCTAGCGCAATTCGCCCTGTGGTACCATCAGGCGGGAACGCCGAACGTGGCGATCGCCACGCGCCACGACGCCAAGGCCGGCACGCTGACGGTGGAGATCGAGCAATCGGTGCCGCCGACGCCGTCGGAAAGCCGCAAGCGGCTGATGCATATCCCCCTCGCCTTCGGACTGGTCGGGCCCGACGGCATCGACATGGACTATGAAAGCGCCGAGGGCGCGACGGTGGAGGATGGTGTCATTCACCTGCGCAAACGGCACCACAGCGTGCGCTTCACCGGGCTGAAAGCGCGGCCGGTGCTGTCGATCAACCGCGGCTTCTCGGCGCCCGTCACCCTGTCAATCGGCAGCAAGCCGAAGGAACGACTGTTTCTCGCCCGGCACGACCGGGACCCGTTTTCGCGCTGGCAGGCGCTCAACACGCTGTTCAGCGAAGCGCTGATCAGCGCGACGCGGCGGCAGCGGGGCGGACGGGAGATCGCGTTTTCCGAGGAACTGGTGGCGCTTGCGGCGGAGATTGCCCGCGACGACGCGCTGGAAGCGGCGTTTCGCGCGCTGGCGCTGACACTGCCGGCGGAAGCAGACGTCGCCCGCGAGATCGGCGAGAACATCGACCCCGACGCGATCTATGCGGCGCGCATGGCGCTGCTTTCGGCAATCGCCGAGGCGGGGCATACGGATTTTACCAACCTCTACGCCGGCCTGCACGACAACGCCCCATTCGCGCCCGATGCGGCCGGCGCCGGGCGGCGGGCGCTGCGCAACACGCTGATCGAATACATGGCGCTGGCCGCCGGCGACCCGGCGCCCGCCAAGCAGCAGTTCGACACGGCCGACAACATGACCGACCGGGCAGCGGCGCTGACCGTTCTGGCGCACCATTTCCACGACCGCGAGGAAAGCCGCGAGGCGCTTGCCCGGCTCGAGGCGCAGTACCGGGACAATCCGCTGGTGCTCGACAAATGGTTCCAGATCCAGGCGATGATCCCCTCGCCCGACACGGTGGCGCTGATGCGTGAGCTGATGGGGCATGCCCATTTCTCGCTGACCAATCCGAACCGGGTCCGCGCGCTGATCGGCACGTTCGCCATGGCCAACCAGACCGGTTTTCACAGCGCCGACGGGTCGGGCTACCGGCTGGTGGCCGATACGGTTCTGGCGCTGGAGAAGCACAATCCGCAGGTGGCGGCACGGCTGGCGACCGCGTTTCGCTCCTGGCGGGCGCTGGAAAGCGGACGGCGCGAGCATGCGCGGCAGGTGCTGGTGGAGATGGCACAGCGCAAGAACCTGTCGCGCGATCTGGCCGATATCGTCGAGCGCACGCTCGCTTGAGACCGGCCTGAACGGGGCGCGTTAAGTTCTTTTTTACATTCGCCACTGGACAAGGCGAATCACCTTTGATTCCTTATGGATGATTCGGCTGTTGGCGGTAACGAATCACCTGACTTAACAAGGAACGAGGGAGCCCGTCGGATGGCGAAGGCGCAGGGATGGGCTGTACCCCTTATCGGGGGTATCTCTGCCAGACCACGACCCCGACGCGGATCGCGCATGGGACTGGCTGGAAACGCCAAGATTATTGCCGCGCCCGCCTATGAGCGCCTGCTGGCGATCGAGCCCTATCTGCGCCGCTCGATTCCGATCCTGATCATCATTTTCCTGCTCGTCGTCGCGGCGGCGCGCTTTTTGTCGCTGCTGGCCTGGCGCGACGACGTGGAGCGCGACGCGCGCACCATGCTGGCGCTGGCCGCCGATTCACTGGCCACGACGCTGGCGGTCGAAACCTCCGACGACGGCGACCGCACGCAACGCGCGCGCATGCTGATCGAAGAGGCGACGCGCCGCATCGGCTCGCCCGAAAAGCGCATTCTCGCCGTCACGGACGCGCGGTTCAGCGTCGTTGCCAGCTCGGCCAACGGGCAGGAACTGGTGGGGCGCCTGCTCGACGACGTCTTGACGGGCGGCCAGCCGCTGTTCCTGTTCGGCGCGCGTGCCGGCGTGATGGATGTGACGATCAACGGCGCACCCTGGCTCGCCTCGCTGGTCCATGTCTCCGGCCAGGACGGCGCGGCGGTGGCGCTGACCTCGCGCGACACGCTGTTTGCCGAATGGCGGCGGGCCGTTTCCCTGAATGTCACCCTGTTCGCCCTGACCGCCGGCATACTGATGGTCATCCTGTATGCCTATTTCAGCCAAGCGGCGCGGGCCCAGGCGGCCGACCGCATCTATCTCGAGGCGCATCAGCGCATCGACATGGCGATGGTGCGCGGCAAATGCGGCCTGTGGGACTGGGACATGGTGCGCGGCAAGATGTTCTGGTCGCGCTCGATGTTCGACATGCTCGGCTATGAGCCGACCGAGGAGATGCTCTCCTTCGGCGAAGTGTCGACGATCATCCATCCCGACGACGGCGATCTGTTCGAACTCGCCAACCGCATCATGGCGCGCGAGATCGACCATGTGGACCGCGTCTTCCGCATGCGCCATGCCGAGGGGCATTGGGTGTGGATGCGCGCCCGCGCCCAGGTGGTCGATCCGCAGGCGCCGGAACTCCACCTGATCGGCATCGCCGTCGACGTTACCGAGCAGCGCACGCTGGTCCAGCAATCGGAAGCGGCCGACCAGAGACTGCGCACAGCGATCGAGAACATCACCGAAAGCTTCGTCCTGTGGGACTATGCGGAGCGGCTGGTGATGTGCAACAGCAAGTACCAGCAGGATACCGGCATCGATCCGGCGGTGATCGTGCCGGGCGTGCGGCGGCGCGACATCGAGGCCCTGATCCCGGCCTATCGTTCCGAGCGCCGGCTGGTCAATTCCACCGGCCCGAACAGCGGCGCGACTTATGAACGGCAATTGTCGGACGGACGCTGGCTGCAGGTGACGGAGTTGAAGACGCGCGACGGCGGCACCGTTTCGGTCGGCACCGAGATCACCCAGTTGAAACAGCACCAGGGCAAGCTGGTCGACAGCGAACGCCGCCTGATGGCGACGATCCACGATCTCAGCATCGCCCGGCGCGCCGAGCAGGAACGCACAAAGGAACTCAGCGAGCTGAACCGCAAATACATGCGCGAGACCGAGCGGGCCGAAGCCGCCAACCGGGCGAAATCCGAGTTTCTGGCCAACATGTCGCATGAATTGCGCACGCCGCTCAACGCCATCATCGGTTTCTCGGAAGTGATGCAATCGGGCCTGTTCGGCCCGCTCGGGGCAGAGCGCTACGACGAGTATGTGCGCGATATCTGCGCCAGCGGCTCGTATCTGCTGGGTGTCATCAACGACATTCTCGACATGTCGAAGATCGAGGCCGGCCAGTTCTCGGTCGATTGCGAGGAAATCGACCTGTGCCCGCTGATCCGCGAGACGATGCGCGTCATCGTCCTGCAGGCGACGGAGAAGTCGATCGAGGTCAAGGCCGATATTCCGGACTCGATGACGCTTTTCGCCGATCGCCGGGCGATCAAGCAGATCGTCATCAACCTCCTGTCGAATGCCGTCAAGTTTACCGGAGAAGGCGGGCACATCACCTTGCGGGCGCGCAAGGTCGGGCCGGCGGTGACGCTGACCATCGAGGATTCGGGCTGCGGCATTCCGCGTGAGGCGCTGAAGAAGCTCGGGCGCCCCTTCGAGCAGGTTCAGAACCAGTTCTCGAAGAACCACACCGGCTCCGGCCTGGGGCTCGCCATCTCACGCTCGCTGGCAGAGCTGCATGGCGGCATCCTGAAAATCCGCTCGACCGAAGGCGTCGGCACGGTGGTTTCCGTGCGCATCCCGACCCAGGAGAAGCGCAAGGCACCGGCCGCCGCCTGAAACGGTTCATTGTTTGTTGCCGAGCAGTTGCTCGAAATGACCGCGCACGCGCTTGGCCGTTTCCTCCACGTGGGCGGCCAGAATCGCCAGTTCCGGCAGATCCGTCTGGCGCAGCAGGAGATCGGCGAAGCCCGGCGGTGCTTCCTCGGGATCGAACCCGCCTTCCAGGCACAGGCGCGTCGTCTGCGTCAGCATCGTGTAGAGCTGATGCGCCTCGACCAATTCCTGGCGCGGCTGCGGCGGGCAGAAATCCGGCGCGAGACTGGCCAGCACATCAACGGTCGCCGTCGACAAGACGCCCTCCTCGCAGCAGCCGCCCAGCACCGCCACCTGGGCGATGAACTCGAGATCGATCAGGCCGCCCGGCACGAGTTTCAAGTCCCACAAATCGCGCGGCGGCTTTTCTTCTTCCAGGAGCGCGCGCATCTCCACCGCCTTGGCGAAAATGGCGTGGCGCTCACGCGGGATGGCGAGGATCGCGGCCACCTCGACCTCGACAACGGCGCGCAATTCGGCATCGCCGGCGATGCCGCGGGCGCGGGTCAGCGCCATGTGCTCCCATGTCCAGGCATCCTGGCGCTGATAGCGGCCGAAGGCTTCGACCTGCGTGGCCACCGGCCCCTTGTTGCCGGAAGGGCGCAGGCGCAGGTCGAGTTCGTAGAGGACCCCCTCGGCGGTCGGCGCGGAAACGGCGGCGATCAGGCGCTGCGTCAGGCGCGTATAGTATTCGGAAGGGGCAAGCGGCTTTTCACCGTCCGACTGTTCGGCGTCGGGCGCATGATCGTAAAGCAGGATCAGGTCGATGTCAGAGCCGGCCGTCAGTTCGCGGCTGCCAAGCTTGCCCATGCCGAGAATGGCAACCTTGCCGCCGGGCACGGTCCCATGGCGCAGGGCGAAATTGGCGATGACCGCGTCGAGGGCGGCGCTGACGGTCAGATCCGCCAGGTCGGAAAATGCCTTGCCGGCGCGGCTGGCATCGATGGCGCCGGTCAGGAGACGAATGCCGATGAGGAATTTCTGCTCGGCGGCGAAGATGCGCAGCCGGTCGAGGATTTCCTCATAAAGCTGCGCGCCGGCGAGGAATGCTTCAAGCCGCTCGGCAAGATAGGCGCGGTCGGGCAGTTCCGAAAGAAGCGCCGGATCGAGCAGGCCGTCGAAGACGTGCGGCCGTTTGGTGATGATGGCGGCGAGACGCGGTGCGGCACCCATGATGCTGACGAGCATTTCCAGCAGCGCCGGGTTCGATTGAAGCAGGGAAAAGAGCTGGATCCCGGCCGGCAGGCCGCCAAGGAACGCATCGAAACGCAGCAGCGCCTCGTCGGCGCGCCGCGTGCGGCCGAACGCCTCGAGCAGCGCCGGCGTCAGTTCCGTCAGCCTTTCGCGCGCCTCGGCCGATTGCGTCGCCCTGTAGCGGCCATAATGCCAGCCACGGATGACGCGGCACATGTCGCTCGGCCGCGAAAAACCAAGCTCGCTCAGGGTTTCCAGCGTGTCGGGGTCATCGACATCTCCGGTGAAGACGAGATTGCCGATGCCGCGCGATAGCTGCGGCGCGGTCTCGAACAGTGCCGCATAGTGCTTTTCAACCAGTCGAAGCGACTGGCGGAAGGTCTCGGAGAAGGTGTCGGCGCTGTCGAAGCCGAGCAGATGGGCGATCTGCTCCAGCCCCTCATCATCCTCCGGCAATGTGTGGGTCTGCTCGTCGGCGACCATCTGCAGCGCGTGCTCGACATCGCGCAGGAACCAGTATTGCCGGGTCAGCGCATCGCGCGCCTCGGCGTCGATCCAGCCGCAGGCGGCAAGCTCACCGAGCATCGCCACCGTCTTGCGGCCGCGCAGCGCGGGGAACCGGCCGCCGGCGATGAGCTGCTGGGTCTGAACGAAGAACTCGATCTCGCGGATGCCGCCGCGGCCGAGCTTGACGTTGTGGCCCTTGACCGCCACCTCGCCATGCCCCTTGTGCGCGTGGATCTGGCGCTTGATGGAATGGACGTCGGCAATCGCCGCATAGTCGAGGTATTTGCGCCAGACATAGGGCTGCAGCTCTTTCAGGAAGCCGCTACCGGCGGCCAGATCGCCGGCAATGGGCCGCGCCTTGATCATCGCTGCGCGCTCCCAGTTCTGGCCGCGGCTTTCGTAATAATGCAACGCCGCCTCCAGCGGGAGGGCAAGCGGCGTCGAGCCTGGGTCGGGGCGCAGCCGCAGGTCGGTGCGGAACACATAGCCGTTCTCGGTGCGGTCCTGGAGGATGCGCACCAGCCGGCGCGTCAGCCGGACGAACAGGTCGACGGCTTCATAAGGCTCGGGAATCGCCGGCGCGTGCGGGTCGATGAGAACGATCAGGTCGATGTCGGAGGAGAAATTCAGCTCGTTGGCGCCCAGCTTGCCCATGGCCAGGAGCACCCAGCCGCTGTCCCTGGCCGGATGGGCGGGATCGGGCAGTTGCAGCTTGCCGGCCCGGTGCGCGTCGAGAAGAAGATAATCGACGGCCGCGCCGACACAGGCGTCGGCAAGCCTGCTCAAGCGCAGCGTCGTCAGCTCGGTGTCGGCGGCGCCGGCAAGCCGGGCCAGGGCGATGAGGAAATGCGCCTCGGCCTTGAAGCCGCGCAGCGCCTTCATCATGCCGCTCTCGCTCTGATCTTCGGCGTAGGCGCTGGCCCCGATATCGTCGAGCAACGTTTCCAGGCGCTGGTCCAGCGGTGCGTCGAACAGCGCTTCGAGCGCCAGAGGATTGCGCCGCGCGCAATCGCGCAGGAAGGGCGACAGGGCAAACACGGTGGACAGGAAGGCGGTGAGCGGCGCGTCGGCTGCAAGCAGCGCCGACAGACGCCGGGCCCCGGCCTCGCCGGCGGCCCCCGCGACGATCTCCAGCGCCTCCGACGCCGCTTCCGCCTCGACCGACGGCAGCGCATTCACCGGCACGTTGAACCACACACGTCCGTCCGCAGCGCTTGGCGCCATTCACGCATCCTTTCGGGAGCCGTTTAGACCGGCTCATCGTTTCATGGAAACGCTGCCCCGCTCTATCTCTTTGTTTTTACGCAATTCCGGACGGAAAACCGGTTCCCACTTTTCCTGGGATTGCTTTAGAGCCAGGCGCCGGGCCTGGCGGAAACCACTTCCGACGTTCAGACCAATGCGCTGGCGGGAAACACCATTGTCACCGCAAGACCGGGGTCATTGTCGGCAAACGCGAGGTGCCCACCATGAAATGTCATCACCGCCTTTGCAAGGCTGAGACCGAGGCCGGAACCCGGCTGGGTACGACTTTCCTCAAGCCGGACGAAGCGTTCCGTTACCCGCTGGCGATCTTCGGGCGGAACGCCGGGGCCATTGTCGCTGACCGTCAGGCGGATTTCACCACTGGTCTTTTCGAGCGTCACGCCGACGCGCGGCGCCTGGTTGGCATCGGCGGAGTATTTTATGGCGTTGTCGACGATGTTCGACAATGCCTGGCCGATCAGTTCGCGATTGCCGCGCAGTTCCGCCGGCCCGACGATCCCCGCCTCCAGCTTGACACCCTGCTCTTCGGCAGCCGGTTCATAGAGTTCGACCACATCGGCGACGATGGCGCGCAGGTCGATGGTCGAAACCGCCTCCGCGGAATAGCCGGCTTCGAGCCGGGAGATCATCAGTATCGCATTGAAGGTGCGGATCAACTGGTCGGACTCGGCGATGTTGCGTTCGAGCGCCTCGCGATAGCCGCTCGCCTTCTGATTGCCCGCCAGCGCCGCCTCGGCACGATTGCGCAGGCGTGTCAGCGGCGTTTTCAGGTCATGGGCGATGTTGTCCGACACCTGGCGCAACCCCTCATTGAGAGCGGAGATGCGGTCGAGCATCTTGTTGAGGTTCTCCGAAAGGCGATCGAACTCGTCGCCGGCGCCCGACACCGGCAGGCGGCGCGTCAGGTCGCCGGCCATGATGCGACGGCTGGCCGCCGACACGCGGTCGATGCGCTTCAAGGCGCGGCGGCCGACGAAATACCAGATGAGCAGCGCGCCGAGGCACATGATGACGAGCGTCACCACCAGGGCACGTTGCATGACGCGGCGGAACTGCTCGGGCTCGCCCAGATCGCGGCCGACCAGGACGATGATCTGATTGGGCAGGCGGAAGACCAGCGCCATTGCCTCATGCGGCGGCTCCCGCCCCGCCGCCAGCCGGGTTTCGGCCTCGCCGAAGCGGCTGTAGGTGAAAGGCCGCTCGGTCCAGCCCACCACGTCCAGAATGCCGGGCTGCAGGCTTTCAACATTGCCCGACAGGATGCGGCCATTGGCGTCCGCCAGGAGATAGAGATTGGCGCCGGGCTGGCGGGCGCGCGATTCGATCACCCGGACCAGGAATGGCAGCCCGCCGCGCTGATAGGCGCGATCGAGGCCACGCACCTCCTCGTTGATCGTGTCGCGCGTCTGAACCGCCAGCATGCGGGCCGACAGCGAGGTCATGTAGATGACGAGAAAGGTGGCGCAGACGGCGAACAGGATGAGGTACAGCGCGGAGAGACGCGCCGCCGTCGTTTTCATGATCGCGACGAGCCGGGCCATGAGGGTCAGGACTTATTAATCTTGCTGGATTGGTATGAGTCAATTTGCCTGGAGAGGAGGCGCAAGCCTGCAGGAAACCATCCGGTTTTCAAAGGCTTGCAACGCTCTCTCCAGGCAAATTGGCCATATCCCGAAGGGACGGACGATGGACTTTGAACTGCCGCGTCGAGCCGCTTGGCCGGGCGTAAGCCCGTCCTGCGCATCTCTCCTTGCATTTCCGTGTCCATCGTTCGCCAATCCAGCAAGATTAGTAGGTCCTGACCCTAATCCTTCAGCATATAGCCGGCGCCGCGCACCGTATGCAGAAGCGGTTTGTCGAACCCTTTTTCGATCTTGCCGCGCAGGCGCGAAATGTGCACGTCGATGACATTGGTCTGCGGGTCGAAATGATAGTCCCAGACGTTTTCCAGTAACATGGTGCGGGTGACCACCTGGCCGGCATGGCGCATCATATATTCGAGCAGGCGGAACTCGCGCGGCTGCAGGATGATCTCCTGGCCGGCGCGGCGGACCGCATGCGACAGGCGGTCCAGTTCGAGATCACCGACATGGTAGACCGTCTCGATCTCCTTGGCGCCGGCGCGACGCTTGAGAACCTCGATGCGGGCCAGAAGCTCGGAAAAGGCATAGGGTTTGGTGAGGTAGTCGTCGCCGCCGGCGCGCAGGCCGGTGACCCGATCATCGACCTCGCCGAGCGCCGACAGGATGAGCGCCGGAGTGTCGTTGCCGGTCCCTCTCAGCTCGGCGATGATCGACAGACCGTCGCGGCGCGGCAGCATCCGGTCGACGACGTAGATGTCGTAGCTGCCGGTCTCGGCCATCGAGAAGCCGCTGTCGCCGTCACGGGCGATGTCGGCCGTGTGTCCGGCCTCCGACAACGCATTCTTCAGATAGTCCGCCGCTTCCCGGTCGTCTTCGATGACAAGAATCTTCATGCGCTTCTTATAACCCGGTTTGCATCAGGCCATGCGGCATTTTCAAGCGGAAGCATGGGATGGGAAGTCGGCCCGGCCGGCGAAATCCTCTCCTTCGAACCGGGAGAGGATTTCGCCGTGTTCGGCCTTGTCAGCCTTCACTTGTCGGCAAGGCCACGAAACGGCTGGCGTCCTCGCGCTCGATCTGCACGAGCACGGCCTTGCGTCCGGCCTTGACCGCCGCGGCGACCGCCTCCTCGACATCCTTGCCCGATTTCACCTGACGCGAATTGACCGAGAGAATGACATCGCCGGGCGCGATGCCCCGCTCGTCGGCGGCGCTTCCGGGCTCGACATCGGTGACGACGAGGCCAGGACCGTCCTCGGCCGGCGTAACCGTCAGGCCGAATTGTGCCGCCATGGGACTGGGCTGCGGTGCGCCGTCCCTGGCCGACGCCATGGTCTCGACGCCCGGCATTTCGGAAAGTGTTACCTTGACGCTTTCGGTCTTTCCATCACGCCACAGGGTGACGTCGATCTCATTGCCTGGCGCAAAGCCGGCGACGGCACGCGCCAGTTCCTTCGGCGAGGCGACGGTCTCGCCCTCGACGGCGATGATGATGTCGCCCGACCTGATGCCGGCGTTGGCCGCCGGCTCGCCATCCTGTGCATCGGCCACCAGCGCACCCTTCTCCTCGTCGAGACCGACCGATTCGGCAATGTCTTTGGAGACTGGCTGGATATGCACGCCAAGCCAGCCGCGTTCGACGGAACCGTCCTTGATCAGGTCCTGCACCACCTGCTTGGCAATGGAGGCGGGAATGGCGAAGGCGATGCCGACGTTGCCGCCCGAGGGCGAGAAGATGGCGGTGTTCACGCCAACCACTTCGCCGGTCAGATTGAAGGCCGGACCGCCGGAGTTGCCACGATTGACGGCGGCGTCGATCTGGATGAAATCGTCATAAGGACCGGCGCCGATGTCGCGGCCGCGCGCCGAGACGATGCCGGCGGTGACGGTGCCGCCGAGGCCGAACGGGTTGCCGACGGCAACCACCCAATCGCCAACGCGCACCTTGGCATCATCGGCGAAATCCACATAGGTGAAGGTGCGCTTCTCATCGACCTTCAGCACCGCCAGGTCGGTTCGCGGGTCCGTGCCGATCAGCTTGGCGCTGATCTCGGCGCCGTCGTCCATCACCACGGTGAACTCGCTGCCGCCCTCGACCACATGGTTGTTGGTGACGAGATAGCCATCCTCGGAGATGAAGAAGCCGGAGCCCTGCGACACCGGGCGGGCGCGGCGACGGCGCTCGAAGCGCCGATCCTTCTCAGCGCCGGGCTTGCCGTTGAACTCGCGGAAAAACCGTTTCAGCGGGTGGCCGTCCGGCAACTCCTCGAAGCCGGGCATATCGAAAAACATCGAGCCGCCGCCATTGTCGGAAGCCGTTTCGATATTAGCTTTGACGCGAACGCTGACGACGGCCGGCGATACTTTCTCGACGATGTCGGCGAAGCTCGGCGCCTGCACGGGCTGATCGAGCCTGACTGCTTCGGCAAAAACCGGGGCGGTGCCGCTGGTCACGACGCCAAAGCCGATGGCGCCGGCAATGGCGGCGGATGCGATCGTCGCCATCAGGCGACCTCGTCCCTTGCCGATGATGCCTTGTTCCTTTGCCGGGGTTTTCGCATCCTGGTGCATCGTGACATATCCTTTGAAACTGATCTGAATTCAACGCGACGCGACGCGTTTCAACGGCAGAAATAGTGGCGAGCACATTACAGCGCCATTTCCTGCTGATGAAATTTTGGTAATCTTTCCAGGCAAGGCCGGGAAGCCCCTATTTGCCCGCTGCCGCCGGCCGGTCACCGACGATGGTGTGTACGTGAGCGACCCGCTCCAGCGTGCGATGGACGGGACACTTGCCGGCGATCTCGACCAGTTTCTCGCGCAGCGCGTCATCAATGGCGCCATCGACAAAGAGAACACGCTCGAACCGGTCGATGCGGCCCATTCCCTTCAGCTCATCGGCGCAATCGGCACAGTCGTCCGCGTGGATCTTGGCGTGAGAGACGTCGACGCTGATCCGTCCCAGGTCCAGGCCCTTGCGGTCGGCATACATGCGCAACGTCATGGCGGTGCAGGCGCCAAGGGCGATGGACAGGAAATCATAGGGCGAAGGCCCTGTGTCGAGACCGCCGACGCTTTCCGGCTCGTCGGCGAAGAGCCGGTGCCGGCCCGCCTGGACGGCATTCTGGAACCGGCCCCCGCCGGTTTCCATGATGCGCACGTGCTCGGCCGGCTCGCTGCCCTGGGGATCGTCGGCAACGATGTAGCGCGACAGCCAGCCGGCGATCACTCGCCCGGCAAAGGCGGCATCCTCCGGCGTGCTCAGGAGATGATCGCTGTTGTCGAGGGAGACGAAGCTTTTCGGGTGTTTGGCGGCGAGGAAGATCCGTGTCGCGTTGTCGATACCGACGATCTCGTCGCGCGGCGCGTGCAGGATGAGCAGCGGCTTGCGCATGGCCTCCACCGCCTTCAGCAGGTTCTGCGCCTTGACGTCCTCGACGAACTGGCCGGTGACGCTGAAGCGATGCCCGCCGAGCGTGACCTCAGCCGCGTCACCGGCGGCGATGCCTTGCGGCGGGTCTTGGAGGTTCTTGAGAACATGCGCCGCGTCGGCCGGCGCGCCAAGGGTCGCCACGGCCTTCACCTCGGGAATCGCTCCAGCGATCGCCAGAACGGCTGCACCTCCCAGCGAATGACCGATCAGGACCGAGGGCGCCGCATAATGGCTGCGCAGAAAATCGACGGCGCAGACAAGGTCACCGAGATTGGTGGAGAAGTTCGTCGAGGCGAATTCGCCTTCGCTCGAGCCCAGCCCTGTGAAGTCGAAACGCAGAACGGCGATGCCCTCGCGCGCCAGTTCGGCTGCAATGCGCCGCGCCGCGGCCAGATCCTTCGAGCAGGTGAAGCAGTGGGCAAACAGCGCATAGGCCCGCACGTGGCCGTTCGGCAGATCAAGGCGCGCGGCGAGCGATGCGCCCGAGTGACCGGGGAATTCTACTCGCTGCACTTTGAACGTCATGGCGCTGCCTCCGAGAAAGTCAGAGGAAGGCTGGTGCACGCTTCAATTGAAATGGAGGCTTTGCATTCATTCCAATTGACGCAAAGTTGCCCCAGAATCAACATCCAGTGGCCTGCCCGTCCCAGTCCAAACCTATCGGTTTGGCTGGGGCAGGACACTAGGTCTTATCGGCCGTTTGGCAAAGGGGCAGCGCGCTTAAACTCAATCACGGCCATTCAAGATTTGGTCAAGCCGTGCCTGCTCGTCCTTGTTCAGCGCCGAGGGACCGTCGGTCTTGCGCAAGCGCGCATTGGCGTAGATCACACTCCCGCCGACCAGCAGGAGAACGAACGGCGTGCCCCACAGCAACGCGTTGCGGACACTGAAGCGTGGCTTCAGCAGCACGAACTCGCCGTAGCGCGCGACCACATAGTCGAGCACCTGCCCATTGTCGTCGCCGGCCTTCAGGCGATCACGCACCAGGATGCGCAGATCGCGCGCCAGTTCGGCATCAGAATCGTCGATCGACTGGTTCTGGCAGACCATGCAGCGCAATTCGGCCGAAAGATCGCGGGCGCGCTGCTCGAGAACGGGATCGCTCAACACCTCATCGGGCTGTACGGCCAGCGCGGGAGACGACCAGAGGACCGCAGCAAGCACGAGCGTGCGAAGTGCCTGTTTCGCCCCCCCGTTCATGCGCTGCCGCCTTGGGGCAAAGCCGCCGGCTTCTTGCGCGGCATCGGCGCGCCGACGCGCAGGCGGCGATCAAGCAGCGAGACGGCACCGCCGGCCATCATGACCAGCGCGCCAAGCCAGATCAGCGTCACCATGGGCTTCCACCAGACCCGGACGATCAGCGCGCCGCTCGGCGTCTTTTCGCCCAGCGATACATAGAGCTGGCTGAGGCCGAGCGTCCGGATACCCGCTTCCGTCGTCGGCATCTGCCTGGCGGGATAGAAGCGTTTCGACGACATAATCTCGCCGAGGTCTGCGCCGGTCTTGCGCGACAGAGCGAAATTGCCCTGATCCTCGGTGTAGTTCGGTCCGGTGAACGGGCGCAGATTGTCGAAGCGCAGGACATAACCATGCAGCTCGACGCTGTCGCCAGGCTGCATCGCAACGATCCTTTCGGTCTCCAAGGTGGTCACGGCGACGATGCCGATGGTCGTCAGGCCAAGACCCGCATGGGCGAGCGCCGTGCCGAACACGGAGCGCGGCAGCCCGGTCAGCCGGCGCAAGACGACGGGTGCGGCGACCTTTCCAAGACCGGATTTCAGCACCAGATCGGTCAGCGCACCCATAACCAGCCAGACGCCAAGCCCGATACCGAGGGCAGCCAGCACGGAGGTTCGGTCGACGACGAGATAAATGAGAAGCGCCGCCGCAAGTGCGATACCGAAAGCGGCGAAAAGGCGCTGGGCGACCGCCGCCAGGTCGCCACGCTTCCAGGCGAGCAACGGGCCAAAGGGAACGATTGCCAGGAGCGGCAGGAAAAGGGGACCGAAGGTCAGGTTGAAGAAGGGAGGACCAACGGAGATCTTGTCGCCGGTCACCGCTTCGATCAGCAACGGATAAAGCGTGCCGATCAGCACAGTTGCCGTGGCGGTGGTCAGAAGCAGGTTGTTCAGGACCAGCGCGCCTTCGCGCGAAACCGGCTGGAACAATCCGCCCGCCGACAGCGTCGCTGCACGCCAGGCAAACAGCGCCAGCGATCCGCCGATGAAGACCATCAGGATCGCCAGAATGAAGACGCCGCGCGTCGGATCCGTTGCGAAGGCATGGACCGAGGTCAACACGCCGGAGCGCACCAGAAAGGTTCCCAAAAGCGACAGCGAGAAGGTCAGGATGGCGAGCAGAACCGTCCAGATTTTCAATGCCGAGCGCTTTTCCATCACCAGCGCTGAATGCAGAAGCGCCGTGCCGGCAAGCCAGGGAAGCAGCGAGGCGTTCTCGACCGGGTCCCAGAACCAGAACCCGCCCCAACCCAGTTCATAATAGGCCCAGTAGGAGCCCATGGCGATGCCGCCGGTGAGGAACAGCCAAGCCGCCAGGGTCCATGGCCGCACCCAGCGTGCCCATGCGGCGTCGATGCGCCCCTCGATCAGCGCTGCGATGGCGAAGGAGAAGGCGACGGAAAACCCAACATAGCCGAGATAGAGCATCGGCGGATGAACCGCGAGGCCGATATCCTGCAGGATCGGGTTGAGGTCGCGCCCCTGCATCGGCGCCGGGTCGAGGCGCGCGAAGGGATTGGACGTGGCAAGGATGAACAGCACGAATGCACTGCCGATCGCGCCCTGGATGCCCAGCACATTGGCGCGCAGCGACAAGGGAAGATTGCGCCCGAAAACCGCCACAAGAGCGCCGAAGAAAAACAGGATCAGAACCCAGAGAAGCATCGAGCCTTCATGATTGCCCCAGGTTCCGGTAATCTTGAACAGAAGCGGCTTGGCCGAATGCGAGTTCTCCCACACGTTCAGCACCGAGAAATCGGACTGCACGTAGGCCATCGTCAGCGCGACAAAGGAAAGCGCGACGAGGGCAAAGCCGGTGATCGCCGCCGGTTCGCCGATCCGCATCAGCGCTTCATTCTTCAATTGCCCGCCAATAATCGGCACGCTCGCCTGGACCAGCGCCAGCGCGAAGGCCAGGACAAGGGCAAAATGACCGAGTTCAATGCTCATCTAGCGAAGCGCTCCACACAGCCTGCAGTTTCCGGATCAAGGCCGCGTCTCGTTGAGCGGCCGGCAATCCATCAGTTTAACTGGCATGCCCATGCTGAAACACCCTCCGGGCTCTTGCAGGTCGATGCCCCGTCCATCGGTTTTCACCGCATTCATGCGACGCAAAATGATCCATTTGGCGTCGCATGAATGCTCTAGTTCTCGTTCCAGACACCCTTTTCCTTGAGGCTGTCGGCCACTTCCTTGGGCATGTAGTTCTCGTCATGCTTGGCAAGCACCGTGTCGGCGACGAAGACCTGGTCGGCGCCGAATGCTCCTTCGGTCACCACTCCCTGCTCTTCGCGGAAAAGGTCCGGCAGGATGCCAGCATAGGTGACTTTGACAGAATGGTCGCCATCGGTCACGGCAAAGCGCACCTGCGTGTCGTCGCCATGCGCGATCGATCCTTTTTCAACCAGCCCGCCCAGGCGGATGCGCTGGCCGGAGGCGACGGGCCGTTCCTCGAGGTCGCCCGGCATGTAGAAATAGGATGTCTGCTGGCCCAACGCATACAGGGTCAGCGCGGCAGCGGCCCCGAGAAAGCCGAGTGCTCCTGCGATGATCGCCAGTCGTTTCTGCTTTCGTGTCACGTCACACCTATTCGACTGCAATGCCGAGACTTGCCGCGAAAGCCTCCAGTTCCTGGCTCTGCGGCGATCCGGCTCCAAGGGCTGCAACCGCCCGCTCCAGCGCCGAGCGGGCATCGTCGGACTGACGCAGCACCATATAAGAGCGAATGAGCCGGCGCCAACCGTCCGCATCGGTCGGGTTTTCGCGCAGTTTTTCATCCAGTTGCGCGACCATTCCGGCGATCATCGCCCGACGATCGTCCGGAGTCATGTCCGCTGCTGCAGCGACGTCCTCATCGCTCGGCCCCGGTGCAGCTTCGGCATTCGCCTGCGCGGCTGCATTTTCGGAACCTGCCAACGCCTGGGAAGCCGCCTCGCGCCAGGGCGAGCCGTCGGGCAGGTCTGCCGCGAGGTCACGCCAGGCAGCATGCGCCTCGGGCAAGCGGCCTTCCTGGGCGCGCGCCAGCGCCACGAAGAACCGTGCTTTCGGATCGCCGGGATCGAGGGCCAGGGCCGACTTGAAAGCGGCCTCCGCCTCCGCCGTGACGACGCCCTGGGCCCTGCCGACGATCATCTCGCCGAGGGCTCCCTGCAATTCGGCGCTTTCGCCCGACAGGCGTACGATGTTGCGCAAGGCTGTTTCCGCATCGGCAAACCTTCCAAGGCGCATATAGATCGGCACCAGGACCTGCCAGCCGCGAACGTCCTGCGGGTTGTCCGCCAGATGCGCTTCGGCGCGGGCGATCAGATCGTCAATGGATGTATTCGAAGGAGCCTGTTCGAGCCGCGCCTGCAAGGGCTGCGACGGCATTCCAGGCGAGCCCGTCGCGATGTAGAGCCCCCAGCTCACCAATGGCACTGCCAGTATTGCGATTGCCGCAATCAGACGAACGGCGTTTGGGTTCGTGTCGCCAGCTTGCTGCTGTTCGGCGATTTCGGAAACCTTCAGGATCCTGCGGCCGATTTCGGCGCGCGCCTGCTCGGCTTCCGCCGAAGCGATCAGGCCGCGCTCGACGTCCCGGCCAAGCTCGTCAAGCTGATCGCGATAGACCTCGATATCATGATCCGCACCGCCAGCCGGCGAGGCTTTGCGCGTCGCGAAAGGCCGCATCACCGCAAGGGCGGCGGCGAGTGTCAGCAATGCGGCGAGGATCCAAAACAGCATGGCACCTTCAATAGCCGCCGCACGCAGCCCTGCCAACTCGTCCAGCCTGCGGCCATTTGGCCGCGAGGCGTGCCCCGTGGCAATGCGCAGCTCCCGACGGCATTATCCCAGGAGCGTCCAGCTTCCGTCTACGTTGCGGCACGCTGTGCCCCGCGCCTGGCGGTCGGTGCCATCGACCTCGATCGTATGCGTGTATTGCCGGCAATCCTGCGAGCCGACGCGGTAGGGCTGCGCAGCGCGAACCATGCCGGCCCGGCCCGACGCGGCGTCGCGCCAGGACACGTCTTGCCCGGGCGGCGTGCTTTCCAGCGCGCGATACTCCGCCTCCATCGCCAGGCGGCGCTGGAGACGCGACAGGGACGTGCCGAGCGTGCCGTTGACCAGGCCTCCGCCCTCGATGCCCGTGACCACGCCGGCCTTCGCCGGCGCTGGTGCAAACTGGTTGGGCCGCAACTCCGCCTGCGATAGGCCGCCGCCAATGCAGCCGGACAATGTTGCGGCACAAGCAACCAGGGCAATAAGCGTAAATCTCATTGGGTTCGATGATCCCTTGAATAAATCCCGAAAGCACTTGGCCCTTACGGATCTCGTTTGTCCGAATTTTGGCGGATGGTTCCGCCGCCGCATCTCAGATCTCGGCACGAGGCAGATCGACCACCGCCTTCAGCCCTCCAAGAGAAGATCGCTCAAGAGCGAGTGAGCCACCATATTCTTCTATCAGGTCGGCGACAATCGCAAGGCCCAGGCCCGTTCCGGGCTTGTTTTCGTCCAAGCGTCGTCCGCGCTTCAGGGCTTCGCGTGCCTGCTCCTCGGGAATTCCCGGGCCGTCGTCCTCAATGACAATGCGAAAACCCAACGTGCCCGTTCCATCGGTTGGCTGTTCCGTGCGCAGGATGACCCGGCCACGTGCCCATTTCATCGCGTTCTCGAGGAGATTGCCGTTGATTTCCTCCAGGTCCTCGCGCTCGCCGGCAAAGACAAGCGCCTCGTCCGGCAATTGTGCCTGAAGGTCGATGGCCGGATTGAGCTTGCTCATCACCCGCGCCATGCGTTCCAGCGACGTGCGGACCGGCGTGCGAAACACCAGCGTGTCGCGTTGCGCGGCCGCCCGGGCGCGCTGAAGATAGTGGTCGAGTTGCCTTTGCAGGGCGATTGCTTGGTTGGTGATGAGTTCGCCGCGTTCGCCGCCCACCGCCCGCCCCTCATTCATCAGGACGGCAAGCGGCGTCTTCAGGGAATGGGCAAGATTGCCAACCTGCTTGCGCGATCGTTCGAGAATGCGGCGATTGTTCTCGATCAGCGCATTGGTCTCATCGGCAAGCGAGGCTATTTCACGGGGAAAAGGCCCTTCCAGGCGGCGCGCGGTGCCTGCGCGGATGTCGGCCAGAGCCTGCTGGACATGATTGAGCGGACGCAGCCCATAAAGGATGGCGAACACGTTGATGGCGATCATGCCCATGCCGAACACGGCCAGATAACCATACAGCTTACGGACAAATCGCCCGATCTCATCTTCCAGTTCGGTCCGATTGCCCATCACCCGAAACCGCGCTACCTGCCCGCGGTCGCCGATCAGAAGTTCGGCTTCGAACACTTCGATCACCTCTCCGCCCGCGTCGGTGCCGATGTAGTTGCGTTGAAACGCATCGCTGAAGGGCACCTGTGCCGTGCTTGGTGCGGGAACGGGGGCGGTCATCGAGGCGGACCTCAGCGCCACGCCAAGGTCGTTCGTCACGGGCTCGACGGCCCAGTACCAGCCAGATCCGGGTTGGGAAAACCGCAGATCATCAAGGTTGGGATTGCCTTCCAGAACGCCGCTTTCGGAAACACCGACGGAGCCGATGACATTGTTGAGATTGGCCATCAGCACGCTGTCGAAGCCACGCTCCGAAACCTGCCTGAACAAGGCGGAGATAATCGTCGCGATAACGACCAGGGCGATGATCGCCCAAAACGACGAGAAGGCGATGACGCGCACCGTCAGCGATCGGGCGATAAATGTCCAAAGAGACGACGGAACGTTGCGGTCGGGCATGGATTGCGACCTATGGGCTGCGCGGCTCGCGCAACCGATAACCCATGCCTCGGACGGTCTCGATCAGATCGACATCGCCCAGCTTCTTGCGCAGGCGGCCGACAAAAACTTCGATCGTGTTGGAATCCCGGTCGAAATCCTGATCGTAGAGATGCTCCACCAATTCCGTGCGGGAAACGACCGAATCCCGATGGTGCATGAGATAGGCAAGAAGCCTGTATTCGTGTGAGGTGAGTTTTAGGGGAACGCCGTCGATGTCCGCCTTCGAGGCCTTCGTGTCCAGGCGCACCGGGCCGCAACGCAGTTCCGGCGACGCATGTCCCGCGGCACGGCGGATCAGCGCCCGCAGCCGTGCCAGAACCTCCTCGATATGAAACGGCTTGGTGACATAGTCGTCAGCGCCGGCGTCGATGCCGGCAACCTTGTCGCTCCAGCGGTCGCGCGCCGTCAGGATCAGGACTGGCATCTTTCGGTCGTCCTGCCGCCAGCGCTCCAGCACGCTGATGCCGTCCATCTGCGGCAGGCCAATGTCAAGGACGACTGCGTCATAGGGTTCGGTGTCGCCGAGGAAATGACCTTCCTCCCCGTCGAAGGCCTTGTCGACTACATAGCCGGAATCGCTCAGCGCTTCACTGATCTGACGGTTGAGATCCTTGTCGTCCTCGACAACCAGAATGCGCATCAGTCCCTCACTCGCCCATCACAGATCGCACCCGAGACTGCGGCAACAACGCCGCCCGCTGACGCAGGTCAATTCGCAGGAACCACAAACTCGGCACGTTTGGGGCGCTCGCCATTGCCGCCGGGGATCACAACGACAATACGGCAAACCGTCTGCCCTCCCCGGTTTTCGGCTGTCGCCTGCACCAATTGGCCGCCATTCTCCGCCGCGACCCTGGAACCGACCGAATAACAATCGGCACCGGATTGCGCCACGACAAACGTCTCACCGGCCGCCGCCGATGTACTCGACATGCTGATCGAGGCGGTCGCCATCAACGACGCCAGCGCCGCGATCGATCCAAATCTGATTGCATGATGCCTGAACATGAAACCGGTGTAGCCCAGCTTGGCTGAATAGGAAATGAACAATGCCCCAATTTCGCATCCCGGTAGATCGCAGGAACAGCCGGCCGAAGCCGGCTGTCCGCGACACTCAACCGATACGGTCAGCCGATGCGACTGCTGGCCGCAACGCGCCCGAAAATCGCAGCCAGGCCGGAGATCGCCGTGATTGCCTGCAACAGGCTGTCCGACAGTGCGGAACCGTCGATCTCGGCCACCGGATAGCCAAATATGCCTGCGGCAGCGGTGACGATCGTTACCAGCGAAGCCCAGATGGTGCGTGAGAGATACCAGGGTTTGCTTTGTGCCATGCGTTTTCCTTTCCGTTTGAAAAATGCCCCCGTCACAACGTCACGGCACGGCGCGCGGGAATCCCGGCTCCGACGGTGGTGCTGATCTGGCGGACGGTAAATTCGAGAATTGCCGGAGGCGATGGAAAATCCGCGGCGATCGACGCCGGGCTATAGGTCCAGGACGGCGTGGACACGATCTGGGTTCGCACGATGGCGCCGCCTTCCGGCGCGATATCGATCCGATAACGTTCGTTTGTCTCGCCGAGGGGAACATCCTCTGCCTGCCAATTGTCCGCGTCGATGCGCCCCCGCCGCACCCATGACAGCGCCAGCGCGCCGTCGGCGATCCTGCGGGCACGCAGGTGAACCGGCGACAGCGGCATTTGCGACCGCAGCCCGCCGGTTCCCGTCAACGCCAGAAAGTGCGCGCCGCCAAGTTCATCACCAGCCGGACCGATGCGCCATGCGCGCGGCAGACCGATTTCGCTTGCGGCAAGCCCGACCGGCCGCACCGCTTCGTCGAGCAGCACGAAGATCGCGCCGGCCTGGCTCCCCGCCTGCATCGCGTCATTGGTCCCCAGTTGTCCGCGCAGCAGTCCGGTCAGTCGCCACAAGGACGGGCCGATTTCTTCCGCGCTCTGGAACTGAAGAATTTCCCACGCGCCGGAAGCCGAATAGAGCGCCGCCACATTGGCCCCATTCAGGAGATGCACCGGTGAAACGCTTCGCAGCGCGCCGTCGAGCAGCTCGACGATGAGTTCCCTGCCAAGGTCGATCCTGCCTTCTAAGCCACCGCCTATCGGCTCCTTCAAAAAACCCATCGTCGCGCGTCTTTCCAGCGTCGACCGCGGTTCGAAGCCACTCTCGTCGAGAGACGTCAACGCCACATGCCGGCGCCAAGGTCGCGCCCGTGCGGCAACGCGAAATTCCTCCTCCGCTGACCTGGTACTGCTTTGCCATGGCAAGTCGAGCAGCAACGCAAATGGCATGCCGCCAGCCCAATCAGACGTTTGCGGCGGCACCGGGTTCTCATTGTTGGACGCAAGGAGCGGCACCCGGTTGACACGCCGCGCCTTGAGTGTGCGCTGCAGCCCGTCCTCGACATCGGTGACGATGTAGTCCGGGCCATTGGTTTCCCCCGGTAAACGAACCAGAGTCCCGGGCCTGGCTGCGATTTCCGTCATGGGAAGCGAAAAGGTAACTTGTTCACGCGCCGCCCAGCGGCTGTGCAAAACGGCGTTCGCCCGGACGGTTGCCTCTGCCGACGACAACACGCCGGGAAAGCTCATGAAGCCCTTTCGGCGCCCCTTTGCGCCGGCATGGGCCGCCAGTACGGTGGCGGATTGATGTTCCTTCATCTGATCGCGAAAATCGACATGCAGCTCGGCCGCCAGGCCATGGTCGGGGTCGCGGACCTTCTCCATGGCGGGCCGGCCGTTCTCGACGGACAGATCGGTGATCTGCAGCGGCTGCGCTGTCGACACTCCAGTCGAGGAGAACACCAACGCGCCGGCTTCCTCCCAGGCTCCGATGCCGAACAGTTCGGCGATCGGCTCGATCGCATCGCGCGCCGTGCCTGGACTGGCAACGACATACCCGGAGACGGTGCCGTCCGTTCGCGCCGTATCGGCCGGCGGAAGTCCGTGGTCGGCAAGGATCGCGTCGATCAATTCGGAAACCGTCAGTCCGCTGCTGCGACCGTTCAGCCAGTGTCCACGCGACCAGTTCTCACCATCGCCCCAGATGTCGCTGCGCAGGGGAAAAACCGGGAAGGGCCTGGCGTCCCAGGCCCAGACGGAGATGTCGTCGGGCTCGACCATCGACCCGCCATACACATTCGACAGGGGATTGGCCGCCCCGATCTCCGCCCAGTGCTCGAAATGCGCCGACAGGAACCTGTGCTGCGCCAGGTCCGACCGACTGCCATTGGAGAAGTAAGGCGTGGCGTTCTCCGCCGACTTGGCATCGGAAAAAACGTTCGGCTGGTTTGGAGCCTTGTCTATGGCGGCACAGCCCAGTTCCGTGAAGATCACAGGCTTGGAGCGCGGCACCCACGGCGTCTGCGGTCCCGTCTCGATACCGTTGATCCTGTTGACGTGCGGGTTCGACCACCACCCGGCGATATCCTTGTAGCGAAACGTCCAGGTCTTGCCGTAAGCGCCGTCGGTGATAGGGGTGCGAAGGCGCGCCTGACGGTCGCCCGTGCTTGCATAGTACCAGTCGAAACCTTCACCGGAAACGATACCGGCCCGCAGCCCCACCGGATCATATGGCCGGCAAAAACCGTCCGGGTTGTCGCCGGCATGGTCCTCGTCGCGCCAGTCCGACAGCGGCATGTAATTGTCGATGCCGACGGCATCGATCGCATCGTCCGCCCACAGCGCATCCAGATGGAACAGCACGTCGCCGCTTCCATCGGCTGGTTGATGGCCAAAATACTCGGTCCAGTCAGCGCCGTAGGTTATGGTCGTGCTGGAGCCGAGAATGGCGCGCGCTTCGCCCGCAATCTGCCGCAGGGCCTCGACGAAGGGGAATTGCCCGGCCTCGTCGCGCAGGCAGGTCAGCCCGCGCAATTCCGATCCGACCAGGAAGCCGTCAACCCCGCCGGCGTGCGCCGCCAGGCGCGCATAATGCAACAGGAAGCGTCGATACCCCCAATCGCCTTCCGCGCCGTTGAAGTCGACCGTTTCGGTCGATGGCGCAAAGTCCGACAGCGCCGCACCACCAAGCAGTGTTTCCACCTGCGCTCGCGCCGATGAACTCTTGTCCGAGCTGCCTGGCCTGCCGGGCGCCGGGTGACACGTAACCCGCCCACGCCACGGATAGGCCGCCTGCCTGGCCTCGCCATAGGGGTCCACCAGCGTGTTGTCGGCCGGTATGTCCATCATCACAAACGGGTAGAGCCAGACGTTCAGCCCGCGCTTCTTGATCGCGTCGATCGCGTCCATCACGGAGCGGTCGGAGGGCGTTCCGCCATAGGCGGCTCCCGCTTGCGTGTGCGAGACTACCTGCGCTTCGGCGCGCGCCACTCCCGAGACGAGCCAATCCTCCTTTGCGACAGGCCCCAGCCAACCGGCGATGATTTCCTCCGGGAAGCCCAGTGTCTGCCAGATGAAGCGCCAATCGTTCGGCAGCAGGGCTGCGGGAGGCCGGGTGACCATCGGGCGGATCTGGCAATGCCCAGCACGCAAATCCGTACCGAACCACGAAACCACCAGTGATACGGTCCGCAAATTCGGCAACAGCATCTGCAATTCGTCCAACGACGCTTCGAAATCGCTGGCCGCCGCAAGCGTGTGGCGGTTGACAATTATCTCTTCCCCCGGGCGGTGCGTGATTGTCACCGGGGATGGCGACAGCCCGTACTCCGTCGAGCCGGGAATCAGCGCTACCGAGCGAATGTTCTTGTTGAGTCGGCCAACAGGCCGCAGGACTTCGAATTGAAGCTGCGGCAGGCGCCGGCCATAATCGTCGATCGGCAGCCGATCGACCACCACATAGGCGGTTCCACGATAGGCCGGAGCATTGCCGCTTCCCTGTTTGGCTTCGATCAACGGATCGGGTGGCTGGTTCTCGCTGCCGGCATAGACACGGATCTCCACCTTGCTGCGGTCGATCTCGCGGCCATCCGCCCAGATGCGGCGAACACCGGCGATCTCTCCTTCGCACAAGGCAAAAGCGGCATTGGCGAAATAGGAATAGGTCGTGCTCTTCGGCCCGCCCTTTCCGCCCTGCCGGCTGGTGGTGCTGGTCTCCTCGAAACGGGTTGCCCAGATGATCGTCCCGCCGATGCGCACCGTGCCGTAGATGCGCGGGAGGGGGACGCCTTCCTCACCGGAGAACGGCCGTGCCGCAGCAAGGCGCGGTCCTTCATAATGCTGTGTGTTCGACAGCAGCGCGCGATCGATCACATAGCCGGCGACCGCTCCGGCCGCGGTGCCCAGCGTCGCGCCGATTGGCCCCAGAAAGCCGCCAAGGAACGCGCCCGCCGCCTGCAGGATGATGGTTGCCATGGAAAACGGGTTCTCCCGGTTACTCGGTTGTGGGAAGCGGCAGGGCGAAGACACCGGCGATGCGGCGGCGCCATTGCGGAACCAGTGCCGAGACGATGACGGCGCTGCCCTGATAGGCGTGCACGAAACTTTCGGCGCTCGTCAGTATGCCGACATGCTTGGCCGGCAAATGAGGCCGCCAGCGCAGTACGATGATGTTGCCCGCCGTCAACTCCTGCAGCGGCCGCCGGCGGCAATGACGCCCAGCCGCCTGCAACAACCGGTCCTCCCGGCCCGCCTCCGCCCAGTCGGCGTCGTAGGGGCCCGGATCTTCCGGTTCGCTGTCCAGCAGCGCGCGCCAAACGCCGCGCAGGAGACCGAGGCAATCGCACCCCACGCCCTTGCGGCTCGCCTGGTGTCGATAAGGTGTTCCCACCCAGGACAACGCCTCGGCAACGACCGCGCGGGCGAATTCCGCGTCCCGCTCGAACTCCGTCATTTGACCAGGGCTCCCCCATCGAACACGCCGTCGTCGCGGACATACTGATAGGCCGCGTCATCGCCAGGCAGGTGCGGAAACCCGCGAAAGTTGAGGCCGTTGGCGAATTTAACCTTGCAGGTCGAAAACTGTTTGTCGCAACCCGCAACAATGGTGAAGGTGTCGTCCACCTGCACCGGCAACGGGCCTTCCCGCCAGACAGCCAACCGCGTTCCGGCACCTGTTTTGACATGCCCGGTCACCCGTTCCCTGCGCCCGGCTTGCGCTCCCGATGTCCATGTCAGAATGCCGTTGGCGAACCAGCCCTCGGCAAATGCGCCCAACCCGTCGACCGTCAGGATGTCGCCCGCCTCGGCGCGCACCACGCTTCCCGAGGCGACGAATTGCGATCCCTGCAGTGCGAACCCGCAACGCACATCGCCCAACTCCGCATCGCATTGCCTGCGGATCGTCTTGCCGTTCGGTTGGTCCAGCGCCCAGGTCTGGCTTTCCAGCTCGGCGAGAAACCCGCCGTCGCGGCGCGTCAGCTTGCCGATCACCGCCGTGCGCAGATGGGCAAACGCCGTCGTGTCCTGCCAGTTGACCAGAAACGTCTCGATGGTGGCGCCATCGTAAAGGCCGGACACGATGTCTTCCTCGCGAATATCGACGGCCGACAACGCCCCTTCCACGTCCACTGTATCGACCGCCAACCCCAGCGATGCCTTCGCCTCGCTTGCCGTCAGCCCCGTTTCCGGCTCGAACTGCGTGCCCTGGCACGTCAGTCTTCGGTCATGATCGGTAAAGCCGAAAGCAACCCCGTCACTGCGCGTCAGGCGCCAGCAATGGCAAAGGGTCGTGGCCGTGCCGGCCAGATGCGCCGCCAGCGCGGCATCAATCTCGGTCATCCCAATATCTCCACGAGAGGAATGGCCGGGATCTGCCCGGCCTTGAACGCGCTCAGGCTGACCGATAGCCGCTCGGTATCGAAGCGCACCGGCACGTCGAATTCGTATCCGGCCGTGATCAGCGTTCCTGCCGGCGGCACGGCGCCGGCCTGAAAAACCACCTCGCCGGTTTCCGCATCGAGAGAGAAGTGCAGGTCGGCTTGCTGCACCGCGCCGTTCACGCCGACCAGCACGGTGCCCGGTACGGGCCTGGTGATTGGCCGCAGAACGGCATCCTCTCCCTCTCCATAGACCTTGGACAGTGGAAACCGGGTGCGTATCCCGTCTCCCAAGCCGGTTTCCTGGTCGAGATGAGTTGGCGTCTGCGACGGCCTGCAGGACTTCATGTCGAATGGGTCGCGAAAGCGGAACCCATGCAGCGAGCCGCGCCGCGCCTCGAAGAACGCAAGCACCTCGTATATGTCGTCCAGCGAGCGCAACCCGGTCCCGGCGTCGTAGAAACGCCGCGCATCGGCCTGCCGCGCATTGCGCTTTTCCCGACCTGAGACGAGTTGGACGATCTCGTTGCGTCGTTCCGGCCCGCCTGTCGCGCCGAAGGATACGGCAAGCGGAAACCTGATGTCGTGAAAGCTGTTCATTGCCGATCCCATTGTGCGTGATCAGAGCGTGCGCGACCCCCGCGCCACGGCGCGCGCCAGCATGCCGGTGATCTGCGCCTCGGATTTGCGGAAGGAGCCTGCGTCCTGCGTCGTAACGTTGAAAACGATGTTGGCCGACGCCCCGCCGGCATTCGACGCGACGCCCAGCCGCCCGTCGGCACCGCGCCGTAACGGCAGGATCGCCTCCGCACCGGCCTCGCCCATCAGGCCGAGATTGCCGCCCATGGGGAAATAGGTTGGAGACGAGACGACCCCGCCGCCGGCGAAGGGCACCACGCCGCCCTTGGCGAATGGCAGCGTGCCGGAGAGCCCGCCCAATATGCTGGAGAAAAGCGACGAGCCAAGCGCCCCCAGCGGCTGCAAGCCCTGGGACAGCGCCATGCCGGCCAGGTTCAGGCCGATATTGCGCAATACGTCCTCCAGCGATTTGCCGCTCACCACGGCGCCCTTCAAGGCTCCGGTCAGTTGGCGGCCGAACCCGTCCGCCAGGTCCTGCAGATCGTTCAGCGCATCGGCAAAGGGCTTGGTATCGGCCCTGATCTCAAAGGTAACGTCCTCGGTCATGGATCCTCCGGTTACGCCCCGCCGTCATGCCGGTCGGGAAATCGTTGCATCAAGTCGGCGAGGTCGGCACGCGCCGGAGCCGCCATCGTGCCGGCCGGTAACGCACCGAGAACACATTCCAGCTCCCGTGGGCTCATCGACCAGAAAACGGCCGGGGAAAGCCGCAGCACCCCGAGCGCGAACCCCATGATCTCCCGCCAGGGAAACGGGACCGGTCGGCGCACTGCGGCATTCAAGGGTTTTGTGGCGTCGCCGCATCCTCGCTGCTTCCGAACGTCGCCACGAGAAGCGCGCCGACGATGCGCGCAAAACCCGCCACGCCGTCGTCGCAGTGCATCGCCTCCACCTCGCGGTCGCTCAACGAATGCCCCGCGCCGCGCAATCCGGCGGCGATGACACGCACCATGTCACGCGCCGAAAGCCGGCCGGTGGAGAAGCGCTGCACCAGCTGGTTGAGATCGTCGGCGGCAAACGCGTCTTCCAGCTCGGCCAGCGCCCCGAGCGTCAGGCAGAGCCGATAGTCGGTCCCGTCCAGCCTGGCTGAAATCTCGCCGCGGCGGCGGTTCACATGCATTGCCCGCTCCATCAGGACGCTGCCGTGAAGCTGACCAAGCCGGCCGATTCCAGTGCGATCTCGAAGGTCACCTCCCCGTCATGGCTGCCGCCATATTCGAGCGCCGTGATTTGGAACGGCCCTTCGACAATGCCGAAATCCGGTATTGCGACCTGCCAGGCGGCGATTTCTCCGGCAAAGAATCGGGCGCGGATCGATGCGTCGGACTGGCCATCCTTGAAGATCCCCGAGCCGCTGACCGACGCCCGTTGTACGCCGCTTCCAGCCAGCAGTTCGCGCCAGCGCCCGGCCGAATCCGCATCGGTCACGTCGACCGTCTCGCTGTTGAAGGCCAAACGCTTGGCGCGCAGTCCGGCCACTGTTTGGAAAGTTCCCGTGCCGCTCACGTCGAGCTTCAGCAAAAGGTCCTTGCCCTTTTTAGCCACCATGAAAGGTCTCCTTGAAAACAGACGGTTGCATCAGGCAGGCTCGATGACCGCGCGAAAGCGCATCGATCCCAGATGAACGGAAAGGTCCTCGTCAAAGCGTATCTCCGAGCCGTCGCGCCGCAGGCTGACAAGCCGAAGCGCGGCAAGTTCCGGCGCGGTGTCGTGCAGTGCCTTGTCGATACGGTCCATCAGTGTCAGCGCCTCGCTTTTTCCCCTCCTCGCCGACCAGACGTGCAGCGTGAAGAAATGCTCGCTGCCATCCTCCGTGTCGGTGCTCCAGTCATGCATGCTGGCGGGGCCGAAGCTGATATAGGGGTAGCTCGTGCGCGCCGGCGTCAGGTCGTGCAGCTTCTGCCCGCCAAGGGCGGACACCAGGCCGGAATCGCCGGCGAGCGCCGCGAACACCGCCTTTTGCAGTTCAAGCGCGGCCAGGTTCATCATCTCGTCCTTCCCGCGGCGGCTGCATCCTGTCGTCGTCGCGCGGCTTGCGACGACGTGCCCGACGCTGCTGCTCGGCCTGCACCGCTGCCTGATGCGCCAGGCGCCGCAGCGTGCGGGTCATTGCATCCAGCGTGACTTGCATGGTGACCTTCATCGTCCTTCCTCGCGCGCCCGGCACACCAGATAACGTCCCGTTTCATCGGGATCGTGTACATTGACGACCGCAAAGACGCGCCCCTGTTTGACCAGGCGCATGCCGCTCTGCAGATCGTCGCGGAAGCGCAGCGTGATGCGGTGGGTCACCGTTTCGTGCTCCTGCGCGGCGCCAAAACGCGCCGTTGCGGCAAGCGGCTCTACAGCGGCGAACAGCGTGGCGATCTCGTTCCAGCTCTCATCGTGTCCGCCCGTTCCGTCCGGCGTCGTCACCGCCTGCTGCAGGCTCATTTCATTTCGGAATCCACCGGGATCGATAAACTGCATGCGCATCACAACCTCGGCGCGTTGTGGACGCTCAGCAGGCGCCGATATCCGTCCGGCAGGGACACCGGTTGGTCCCCTGCACCAAATCCGGCGCGAAATTCATACCAATGCGCCACCAGGAGCAGGATCGCCCGGCGCAGGAGATCGGGCACATCCGTCCCCGCTTCGCCATGCCCGGCGGTGAAATCGACCTCGATGCCGTTCAGCTTCTGCCCAACCGGCGGCCTTTTGCTCAGATGCAGCCGTGCCGGGTTCGAAACGGGATCCAGATCATAGCTGCCGGGATCAAGAACAGAGCCCGCCCCGTCGTCATCGAACACCGTGACGGCGATGATTTCGCGCACCGGCGGTCGGCGCAGGTAAAGCACCGCATGGGGCGGCCAGTCGTCGAGCACCAGCCGCCACGACTGGTTGATCAACGCCATGCCGGTGGCCGTCTCGACCTCCTGGCGCGCGGCGCGGATCAAGCCGTTCAGCAGATCGTCCTCGCTCGCATGGTCGATCCTCAGATGCGCCTTCACCTCGACAAGCGTCACCGGTTCGACCGTCGGGTCGACCGTTCGAAAAAGCGTCATGAATGAAACCCCGTCGCTAGAGCGCCATACGTCCATCAGGACGCATAAAGGAGGCTCTATCTGTTTGTTTTTCCGCATAAATGCTTGAAAGAAACGGCGGCTCCGGGGAGGAGACCGGAGCCGCCACGGCGCACCCTGCCAAGGGAGGTGTCAGGCGGTGCCGAATTTCAGCAGCTTCGCTGCCTCGAAGTCCTGGATGCCGCCGCCGACACGCTTGGTCGTGTAGAACAGCACATAGGGCTTGGCCGAGTACGGATCGCGCAGGACGCGCACGCCGGTGCGGTCGACCACCAGGTAGAAGCGGCGGAAGTCGCCGAAGGCGATCGGCGTCGTGTCGGCGCCGATATCGGGCATGTCCTCAGCCTCGACCAGCGGAAAGCCCATCAGCATGGCCCGGCTGCCGGGCGTTGCCGGCGGCTGCCACATATAATTGCCGTCCGCATCCTTCAGCTTGCGCAGGGTCGCCTGCGTCCTGCGGTTCATTACCCAGTTTGCGTTCTGCCGGTAACCGGCCTTCAGCGCATAGACGAGATCGACCAGCACATCCGACGCGTCCGTGGCCGGAAGCTCGCCGCTGACACCCGTCAGATTGTAGCCGACACTGCCCCAAGACCAGCTGTCGTCGGCGACCTGAGTATAGCTCAGGAACCCCTTCGGCTTGTTCGTTCCGTTGCCGTTGACGAAGGCCGCTCCCTCCTGCTCGGCGAAGGCTGTTTCCACCTCGCTGGCGATCCACTGGTCGAGATCGACCACGCTGTCGTCGAGCAGCATCGCGGTCGCCGCCGGCATCGCATAGAGCTCCGCCGTCGGAAACTGCAGCTCGTCCAGCGTGCCCGCCGCCGTTTCCGGCCGCGCCGCCGTCTCGGCCACCCAACCGACCGCCGGCCCGCTGACGGCGAACGGCTTTTTCAGGACGGCGCTCGACACCTGCCGGACGGAGGCGATGGAGCGGATCGGCGAGAGGTCGGAAAGCCTGGCGCCGATCGCCGCTTCCGTCTCCTCCGGCACCAGATAGCCGCCATCGGGCCCGGAGCCGTAGGACATGGACTTTTCCTCCAGCGCCCTCAGGCTCCGCTCGTCACCCGAGCGCATATAGGCCTCGAAGGCCTGTTTGCGCTCCAGCTCGGCGAAGGAGAATGCCCCACCCCGCCCCAGTGCCGGCCGCGCCTTCTTCAGCGCCAGCCCGTCGATCGCCTGCTTCTGCTCGTCCAGCGAGCGGGAGATCCGCTCCACCTTCTCTTCCGTCACCGGGTCCGCGCCGCGCTTTTCCAATTGGCGCAGCTTCTCGTTGTTGGCCTCCTTGAACGTCTCGAACGAATGCATGAATTCATGGAACGCACCGACCAAATCGCTGCCGTCCAGCGCCGATTTCACCTCCGGCGCGCGCTTTGCAATGTCTGCCGTCATCTCTTCAATCCTTGTCGTTGAACATTCGGGCAGCCTGGCGGATCACCGCCACAAGCTGCCCGTCGAAGCCCGGCGCGGCGTCCCGCTCGCGCGTCAAGGCGCCAAACCCCTTGGCGATCACCACCCGGGCCTCACGCCGCGTCAGGCCCGCATCCCGCGTCAGCCAGCGTTCGAATTCGCGCGCCGTGGGCAATGGCGCGCTCCTCTCCTCTGCCTTCACCTTGTCCACCCGCGCCTCCGGCAGCATGGGAAAGGTGACGACGGAAATCTCCCACAGATCGGCCTCCAGGATGCGTCGCACCCCGGTCCTGGCCTCTGTCTTCGCCCGCACGGTTCGAAAGCCGATCGACAACCCGTCGAGGGCCCGGTCGCGCATCAGCTCCCAGACCTCGCGCGCCTTGGTCACGCCAAGCGCCAGCCGCCCCTTCACGAACAGCCCGCGCGCGTCCTCGCGAATGACCTCCCAGGTGCCGATGGGCTGGTTCGGGTCGTGCTGGAACAGCATGCGGATGCCGTTCGCCCCGCGCTTTTCGAGCGATGCAGAAAAGGCCCCGCGCTCCACCGCGTCGCGGCCGAGGTCCACCTGGCCGAACAGGCTGGCATAGCCAGAAAAGGCCCCGTCTGCCTCGACCGTCTCGATGTCGAGGCCGGCATATTTGCGCTCGTCCGGCGCCGGCGCGATTTTCGCCTGCATGTTCTAGCGTCCCTTCTGTTCTGGAAAATCGGCTTTGGCCGCGCCCGGTGCGGGGCCGGCCGGCCGCGCCTGGAAATACCGCAGCGCCAGGCCGATGACGCTCCAGGCGCACAGGCTGGCCACCGCCGATCCCATCAGCATGGTTTCGGCCGCGCCCAGTTCGCCGGTCAGACCGAGCTGCTCGGCCAACTTCAGTCCCGTCGCGCCGCCGAACACCATGCCGCACACCACGCCGACGGCGAAGCGGACCGCCGCGTCGCGCCGGTGCTGCGGCAGGATATAGGCGACCGAGATCGCGGAGCCGGCCACAGCGCCAGCTCCCTTGGCGAGCCATATCCAGCCCGCCTGGGTCAGGTCGGTCATCGAAAAATCCTCGTGTGTGGGATTGCCTTTAAGACGTCATTGCCGAGATCGGCTTATCACCCAGGGGGCACGCCGCTCCGTCGTCTATTCTCCAAGCCGTTCGCCGAAGGCATCGCGAAGGCGTTCCAGCAGCTTTCTTTCACGGTCGTCGCAATAGCGCCAGGAGGCGCCGGCACGCTGACAAGCCCTCGTGAACTCACGGTCATCAAGCTCGCAATTCAGCAGATCGACAAGAAACGCATGCACCTGCCGCAATCCCTCTTCCGCCATCGCGAAGGCAATACGGCGCGCCGTACGTTTCTGGCGCGCCTCGCTCAACCGTTCCTCATCCTTGCGCAGCCGCGCGAACATGGCGGGCACCGGCTCGGGAATCGACGCGAAACACGCATCCACCCAACCCAGCCGAGAAACGCGGCGCGGGCGATACCACCAGGCCCCATCATATTTGTTGGTATATCCGATACCCCACGCCTCGCCGTCCTCCGTCAAGGCAAGGCTTGGCACCAGCCCGTTTCCGCGCGTTTTGCTGAAACACCAGAACTCGCCGCCCTCCGGGAGGACCAGCCAGCTTTCCAGTTCGTCAAGCAATTCGGCTTCTTCATCGGCCGCCAGTCCGGCAGACGGCCACACACCTTCCCCTCCAATGGTGATATGCGCGAAGCCTCGCTCGCACAGCCGCCGCACTGCATTGCAGAACGCCGTAAGATCGGACTCGTTGCACGGGTCGTGAACCATATTGATGAGCTGGCTCAAGTCATCCTCGATGATCTCGTCAAGCGAAGCCAATATCCGCTTTTCGATTTCATCCGGCTCCTGCCGCGCCGCCTGCCAGCGAATTGCGGCAATGCTTTTCCTGGCAATGCGCTCCTTCCGTTTGACGAAATTCCCGATCTCTGTTCGCAAACGCTGAAGAAACACGCGCATCTTTCTGGGCGCCGGCCCATCGGACCCGGCCTCATCCCATATCTTGGCAAGCTTTCGATCGTTCATGTCCGAAGCGAGAAGCCGGTCGATGAACCCGAGAACGATTTCCCTGTCGCCGCGGTTGGCGACATCCTTCGCCAGAAAGCGGTACAGTTCCTCCTCGCTGCCGACATCGAGATCGATATCGACATGCATCCGCTGCACCATCCGACAAAACGCTTCGGGAATCTCCACTGCCTCACCCCCGGCCGTGCTCAGCGATCCCCACCCATGAAGTCAGACGACACGCCGTCAAGCTGAATGCCGCTTCCACCGGTCCTCGGGAATCTCCACGAGCAGCAGCCGCTCGGCCAGCCGCGCGATCCTTTCCTCGTTTGGCATCAGCCCCGGCAAGGCTTCCTCGGCACCGTACAGATAGTCCTCCAGCCGATCGACCGGGAAGCCGCCCTCCAGCGCCCCATAGAGCCGTTCCACCTGATCATAAAAAGGTCGTCCGATCCGGGAGAGATCGGCAGGCAATGCCAGATTCCACTCCGCCAGCACGATGTCGCCAATTTTGTCGAACGTCTTGCTGCGCTGGGTCCACCATTCGGTACCACGTTCGTCCACCAGCTTCTCAGCGATGCGGGCACCGGCCTCGCGGATGAAGAGCCGCGGGATATCCATGGTCCTGATATCGCCCCGCCCGCATGTCCAGTTCCCGTCGCCCCCAAGAACAAACCAGCTCTCCATCAACCTTAGGAACTCAGCGGTTTCTGCCTCCGACATTGCCGGACTTTTGCCAGCTTTCAGAATTCTCCATGAAAAGCGGACGATCCCCTTCTGGTGCAACATCCTGATCGCGTTGCAATATTCCTCCAGATCAGCGCTGGACGGCGGTTCGTACACCGTGTTGATCAGGGTAAAGACATTGTCTGCCCAGGTTTCCTCGAGCGTGGCGAGAATGCGGGCGCCAATTTCTTCGATCATTGTCATGACGAGTTGCCTTAATAGCCGTCAGGAATGGACACATGAGGTCCCTCTTTTGCGCCATCCTTTATTCTATACCTATAGTAGTATTTCATCAACCATTTCCCGGGATTCTCGTCCCTCTCGGGTCGCTCACGATTTGGGCGATTCATGATTCGAACTTCCTCGCCAGTAGCGTGTTTCTTGTAGATTACGCCCTGCTTGTTGTCCGCAGGTGCTTCGAACCGATACCCCCTCTTGCGGATTTCGCTCAGCAACCGCTTGCGCCCCCAAAGCGGATCAAACCCCTTTGGAACGCCAATCGTCAGCTTGCCAAACCGCTCCCGGGCTGCTCCTGCAACAAACTCCAAATCCCTGATATCGCTCTCGATTCCCGGCCCTCGCACCCGCGTTTGCGGGCTTCAGCCGGGATCGAGCCTGCGCACTCTGTAGAGTTCGGTGCGCGCCTGCATCGTCGCTATTTCAAGACGTGTGATCTGCGAAATGGAAGCCGTCGGATACCGCCTGCGCAGTTGCCCGGCGCGCGATGCACGACCGCTTGCCGGAACCACCGGCAATCCACCCGGCTCCGCTACAACCGCGCTCCCACCCCCATCCGCCCACTGCCCGCTTTCTCGCCCGTTGCCCGCCGGCACGCGCGGCTGCGAATGCCAGTTGGGGTTGTATTTCAGTGCCCGTTCCAGCCGCCCGGCGGCGGCCAGCAGCCGGAACCAGGCGGCCTCTTCACGAAAGCGCGCGGCAAGGATCGCGGTCTCCGGCATGACAGGGCCTCACCCTTCGCCGCGCGGGGCGTATCCCACTGCCTGGCGCTTTTCGTCTTCGGTCAGGAAATCGGCCGCGCCCACGCGGCTCCACAGAGCCTCGCGCTCGGCCGC
>NZ_LFVY01000021.1 GCF_001050155.1 Nitratireductor soli | reverse complement strand
TAGGATTTCACATAGGAGCGGAAGATGTCTGTCAGGCTAGGTGCAGTCCAAGGATAGGCGGGGCCTGTCTGTCAGGCTAGGTGCAGTCCATCCCGGCCCCAAACCCGTCCCTGCGAGCAGTAGCGCTACTTTTCCGTCTCATCCGCGAGTTCGATCTCACGCAGTCCCTTTGGATCATCCACATTGCCGAACTGCACGATGCGCGCCTTCAGATCAGCCACAAAATGATTTGTAAGGCGCGATGCTTTCTTGAAACGAGGTAGCAGCACGTTGAAGGTAAAATGGATAGGCGGCTCGAAGCGGCAAACGGCGAGGCCGGGTTGTTGCCGGTAGGCAACGCCAAGAGGTTCGACGATGCTTACGCCGACACCACGCTCTACAAGCGCACAAGCCTCGCCGGAGGAATAGACATCGTACTGGGTCTGGCGCGCCACGCCCCTGCTTTCGAACAGGGCGTCGATGATATGACGCATCCGGCTGTCGCGCATGAACGAGATGAACTGCTCGTCCCTCAGGTCCTCCGGGCTCACGACATTCTTCTCTGCAAGACGGTGACTGGCGGGCACGACGCACACGGCACGGGAATAGAAGAGTGGCTGCGTATTCAGGAGGGGGTGCTGGAACCGCAGGAATGAAAAGCCGATATCCACCTGTTGGGTCATCACAGAATGACCGACGCCGCTGGTGATGTAGAAAAGCATCCTCGTCTTGGGGTGCTGCGCGGAGAAATGCGCGATCGTATCGGCGATCAGCGTCTGGCCAACCGAGGCGGCGGTTGCGATGCGCAACTCACCGGCGCGCAGGTTGCGTAGGTCGTCGGCAAAATTCTCGACCTCCACCAGCGACGACATGATGCGCAGAACTTCCTGATGAAGAAGCTCGGCCTCGTCGGTCGGCACCAGGCGTTTCTTCTCTCGAATGAAAAGCTGTAGCTTTAAATCCATCTCGAGGCCGGCAAGGATTTTACTGACCGCCGGCTGTGTCACGCGCATCCGTTCGGCTGCGGCGGTAACGCTGCCTGTTTCCATGAACATACGAAACGCTTCGAGCTGACGGTGGGTAATTGGCATGGAAACGTCTCCCGATTATTGGGTCGCATATAACATTACTTTTGGTTATGAAGATACGCTCATATGAAACTTGTGGGCGTTCGGGCGGCGTGGTCTGTTCGGCGAAAGTGGCTTTGATGGCAGATTAAGGATCGAATTCGAAGCCATATAAGGGGAGAGGGTGCTTGAGATCGTCTGGCGAGAATATAAGCTTTGCGCTTGAAATCGAGAGCGTGCACAAGGCGTTCGGGGAGTTTCAGGCTGTCGACGGCGTCACGATCACGGTCAAGCGCGGCGAGTTCCTTTCACTTCTCGGTCCCAGCGGGTGCGGGAAGACGACGCTGCTGCGCATGATCGCCGGATTTGAGCGGCCGACTTCCGGCGAAATTCGCATCGCCGGCTTGCGGGTCAATGAACGGCCTCCCTACGCCCGCCCCATCGGGATGGTGTTCCAGAACCTCGCTCTGTTTCCGCATATTTCGGTCGGCGAGAACGTCGCCTACGGGTTGAGGGTTCGATCCGTCGAGAAAGCGGAAATCGTCCGGCGTGTGGACGAGGCCCTGCAGCTCGTCGGCCTCAAGGGGTTCGAAAGCCGCAAAATCCATGAACTCAGTGGAGGCCAGAAGCAGCGGGTCGCGCTTGCCCGGGCGCTCGTGATCAGGCCGGAGGTTCTGCTTCTGGACGAGCCGCTGAGCGCACTCGATCTCAAGCTGAGGCGGCAACTGCAGCAGGAACTCAAGCAGATCCAGAGGCGGGTTAGCACGACCTTCATTTTCGTGACTCACGACCAGGAGGAAGCATTGGCGATGTCGGACCGCATCGCGGTGATGAATGGCGGCAAGGTCGAGCAGCTGGGAGAGCCTCAGGCGATCTATGCGAGCCCCCTGACGCCGTTCGTTGCCCGGTTCGTGGGCGATACGAACTTTTTCGAGGGGAGGGTGGCTGCGGTGAGCGACGATGGCATGCAGGTTTCGATGCCGGAACTTGGCAGGGAAGTGCGACTGCGCACGCAATATTGCTTGAACGTCGGAGAGCGGGTCGGGATTTCGGTGCGACCGGAACACGTGTCAATTACGCCCGAGCCCTCCGGTCGAACGGCGCTTTGCGGCCATGTGACGGAATGCTCCTATGTCGGCGCCAACACGCGCTACGTGGTGATGCTGAAAGAGGCGGCCGCCGTCGGCGAACTCATCGTCCTGACGCCCAACATGCAGATGGGAGCGCAGCAGTTCGCGACTGGCCAGGATGTCTATGTCAGCTGGAAAGACGAGAACATGGCACTGGTCCCGCTTGCCTGAATCTTCGCGAGATGGCCGCAGATGCCGCCGCAGTATCGCGATGACGCTTAACAATGGGAGATGAAGATATGCCGCACTTTCTGAAAGCAAAATGTGTAGCCGGGGTCTCGTTCCTCGCGCTGGCTGCAGGGATCGGCCCGGCCGCGTCGGAGGAGTTGCTAATTGCAACGTGGGGCGGCGGCGTGGAAGCCGTGTGGGAAGAGGCTTTCGCGAAACCGTTCAAGGAGGAAACGGGCCTCGACGTCCGCATCGTGCCCGTGCCTACGCCGGAAGCGCAATTGCGCACGCAGGCAGGCGACCCGCAATATCACGCGGTCATGGTGACTTATCCGCAGGGCGCCAACCTGCTGAAGGACGGCATGATCGAGTTGTTCGATCTCGCCGACATACCCACCGCCGCGGAAACCAATCCCGACTATCTGATGCGCAGCGAGGATGGGAAGCTGGCGGGCGTCAGCCCGTACTTCATGTATTACGGAATCGCGGTCAACACCGACCTGGCCACGCCGGAGGAGTTCAGCTCGTGGAGCAACCTCGGCGACGAGAAGTGGCGCGATCTTCTGGCGATCACACGTCCGATCTATCTGTCGTCCTACGATCTGCCGATAATGGCCAGGGCAATGGGTGGCGACGAACGTGACCCCGAGCCGGGTCTCGACCTTCTGAAGAAGGTGGCCGCCAACACGCTCACGACCTACAGCTCGATCGCACACATGAACAATCTGCTGACGCGCGGCGAAATCGCGGCCGGACCTTATTATTCCGGCCGCGTCTGGCATCTGCGTCAGCAAGGTGCGGAAAACGTCACCATGGTCGCGCCGAAGGAAGGCGTGCTGATGATCCCGTACATGCTGGTCGTCCCGAAGGGGGCGAAACGGCTGGAGGACACGAAGAAGTTTCTAGACTTCGTGTCGAGGGCCGAACCCCAGCTTCGCGGCTCGATCCTGGGCGGCTACCTTCCGCTCAACTCCAATGCCGTCCTTCCTCCCGAGGCTGAAGAACAGATGGGCATGACGTTCAAGGAGTTGATGGAACGCGTCTACCAGCCCGACTGGCAGTACATTGCCGAACAGGAACGCGATCGCATCAACATGCTCGAACAGTTGATCGGCGCCGTCGAATAACGGCTTGCCGCGCCACGGCGACGTGGCGCGGCCGTCCATCACGACCAGAACCTTACCCAGATTGAGGAACAGTGCGACGATGTCCCCTGTTATTAATGCCGCTTTGTCTGTTGAAACATTTGTCGACGCGCTTTCCCGCATGAGCCCACAGGGTCGGCGGGATGCGCTTGAGCGGGCACAGCTTCCAAGAAACATCGGCGCTCTTCTCGATCAGGCGGCAGCGGAGGTGGGCGGGCTAGACGCGCTGAACTTCTTCGAGATCGGGGAAAAGCTGACCTACGCCGAATTGGTCGAAAAGGTCGGGCAGGCAGTCAACACCTTACTGAGCTGGGGCGTGAGGCGCGGCACGCACGTGGCCGTCATGCTTCCCAATATCCCTGAAATGCCGATCATATGGCTGGCGCTGGCCCGGATCGGGGCGGTGATGGCACCGGTCAACACCCGCTATACCGCGCGTGAGCTTCACTACGTCGTGACGGACTCCGAGGCCGAATTTCTGATCGTTCATGCCGACCACGCCGCTCTGGCGGGGCAGCTTTCCTCATTTGGCGAGGTCAAGATCCCTGCCGACAGGGTTGCCGTCGTCGGCGCGGCCGAAACCTATCGTTGCTGGAGCGAGATGGCGGGTGGCCAGTCTGCCGCCATCTCGCTCGGCTACGAGGTCGATCCGGATGATCTGATGAATATCCAGTACACATCCGGCACGACCGGCTTTCCCAAGGGCTGCATGCTTACGCATCGCTATTGGGTGATGGCAAGTTTCGTCAACGGTTTGCGTGACGGCCGCCGCTATGAGCGCGTATTCGCGTCGACCCCCTTCTTCTACCTGGATCCCCAGTGGCTAATGCTGCTCGCCTTTCACCAGCGCGCGACGCTGTTCGTGGCGAACAGGCAAAGCTCCAGCCGCTTTGCGGGCTGGCTTCGCGAGCACAAGATTCACTTCTGCCTGTTTCCCGAGATCGCCTACAAGCAGCCGCCGTCACCGCAGGACGGCGAACTGGTCGTGCGCCGCGCCAACATCTATGGCGTGCGCAAGCAGATTCATGCCGATCTTCGCCGCCGGTTCAATCTTCCCGCGATGGAGGCTTTCGGCATGACCGAGGTGGGTCCCACGCTTTATATGCCGCTTGAACATACGGAGATGATCGGCTCCGGGTCCTGCGGCATCCCCGCGCCGTTTCGCGAGTGCCGTATCGTCGACGATGAGGGTGCCGACGTTGCGCAAGGGGAAGAGGGCGAGTTGGTGGTCCGAGGCCTCGGCATCATGCAGGGCTACTACAAGAAGCCCGAGGCCAACAAGGAGAGCTTTTTCGGAGAGTGGTTCCGAACCGGCGATCTTTTCCGGCAGGATCAAAAGGGGTTCTTCTACATCGTCGGCCGCAAGAAGGACATGGTGCGGCGCGCGGGCGAAAACGTTGCTGCGAGGGAGGTGGAGGCGGTTTTGCGCGATGGGCCAGGCGTTCTCGATGCGGCCGTGGTGGGCGTTCCGGACGATCTTCGCGGTCAGGAGGTGAAAGCCTACATCGTTCCGTCTGTTCCTCAGGACAAGGCCGACGCGGTTTTAGAGGCGGCTATTGCGCATTGTGTCGCCAACCTCGCCGCATTCAAGGTGCCGCGTTACTACGAGATCGTCGAGAGCCTCCCGCGAACGCCATCGGAGAAAATTGCCAAGGGAGAACTCATCAAGGCCAAGGAAGATCTACGAACGGGTTCGTTCGATCGCGTCGACGAAGTGTGGCGCTGAAGGAGAGACGGCAATGACCAGCATATGGAGCCTGTCGGCGGGCGAGCTTGCATCACGAATTCGCGCCCGGGAGATGTCCTCCCGAGATCTCGTCGAAGCTTTTCTGATGCGGATCGAAGCGTTGGATGGCCAGGTCAACGCGTTCGCATTGCTGGACGGAAAGGGGGCGTTGAAGGCGGCCGATGCGGCCGACAAGGCTGTCGCGTCGGGAGCCGCCGTCGGATCGCTGCACGGAGTGCCTGTATCGGTAAAGGACCTTGTGGCGACGAGAGACATGGTCACGGCATTCGGCTCGCATGCGTTTGCTGACAATGTTCCCGCCGAGGATGCGGAAGCGGTGGCGCGTTTGCGGGCGGCGGGAGCCATCATTGTGGGCAAGACCACGACGCCGGAGCTCGGCCACAAGGTTCTGACAGACAGCCCCGCCTACGGCTACACGCGCAATCCCTGGGATCTGTCGAAGAGCCCCGGCGGCTCCAGCGGCGGCGCAGCCGTCAGTGTGGCCATGGGTTTTTCGCCGCTTGCCGTGTCGACAGACGGTGCGGGCTCGGGCCGCATCCCGGCATCTTGCTGCGGCATCGTCGGATTGAAGCCGACAATCGGCGCGGTACCGCACGAGACCAATTCCGATCTCTTCGGTTCGCTGACCTGCATCGGCGCGATGGCGCGCTCGGTGTCGGATACAGCCTTGCTATACTCCGTCATGCGCGGCCCCGACCCGCGTGACCCTTGGTCTCTGGCAGGCAGTGCCGGGCCCGTGCATCTGCCATCCGATCCGATCGGTGTCCTGAAGGGGCTTCGCATCCGCTATCTGCCGAGGACCGAAAACAGCTATCTCGATCCTGAGGTCGAACGGCTGTGCGCGACTATGGTGGCGCGCCTTGAAGGCGAAGGAGCCAAGATCCGGGGCGACGACCCGGTCGGAGACTGGAACCTTGCCGCCGCCTTGAAACTGATGCGGGCCTATCAGGCCGCTCGGTTCGGCCATCTGCTTGATCGATGGCGCGACAGGATGGACCCTGCTCTGGTCGAAGGGCTGGAACAGGGCCGCGCATTCAGCGGCGAGGACGTCGCCCATGCCATCGCCGATCGCACGCGGCACTACCGCCGCATGCAATCTCTTTTCGCGGATGCGGACATCCTCGTGACGCCAACGGTGTCGGTACCGTCGCTCAACATCGAACAACGCTCCAATGAGCCGCTGGTGCTCGACGGCAAGGAGATCGGCCCACTTCGCGAGACCTGGTATTGCTACACGATCCCATTCAATCCGGCCGGCAATCCGGCGATCTCGGTACCATGCGGCTTTTCCGGCGCAGGCCTGCCCATCGGTTTGCAGATTGTCGGACCCTGGCATTCCGAGCCACTGCTTTTGTCGATCGCAGCGGCGATCGAGGCGCTTTCGCCTTGGGCGGACCGTTGGCCGGCTCTCGCCATTGAAGGAAACCCGCAATGATCATCGACTACGCAAGCCGGCCGCCGGTGCCGGAGTTCACACAGTCCGCAACGGGGCATTTGCACCGATACAGGACCGTTTACGGCTCGAGCGAGAAGGCGGCACAATCCAGCCCGGGTACACTCGAGGACTATCTGTCGGCCTATGACGCGGCCGGCGCGCAGCACGTCGTCGTCAAGGCGCGCGACCTTGAATCGACCTTCGGTTGGAAGATCTCCAACGAGGACGTCGCCGCCTTCTGTCGCAAGCAGGGGGAGCGCTTCATCGGCTTTGCGGGTGTCGATCCGCACAAGGGAATCGCCGCAGTCCGAGAGCTTGAGCATGCGGTGCGCGATCTCGGACTCAGGGGCCTCAATCTACAGTGCTTCGAGCACAAGCTGGCGATCAACGACCCGCGTATGTATCCGCTATATGCCAAGTGCATCGAACTGGACATTCCGCTCAATCTCCATACGTCGATCAACTTCGCCACCTCCACACTCATGGAGTATGGCCGACCGGCGCTGCTGGATGAGGTCATGGTGCATTTTCCCGAGCTGCGCGTCTGCGCCGGGCCCCCCGGCTTCCCGTGGGTCCACGAGCTGATCGGCGTCGCCTGGCGCCATCCCAACGTGCATATCGGGCTGGTTGCCGTGCGACCCAAATATCTCAACACGCCGGGTTCGGGCTATGAGGGGCTCCTGGCCTATGGCAAATCCATCCTGCAAGACCGCATCATTTTCGGCTCGTCGTTTCCCCTGATGCCGATCGAATGGTGCATCGACGAAATCAATGCCCTGCCGCTGGACGATACCGTAAAGCGCAAATGGCTTTACGAGAACGCAAAGCGTTTCCTGCGTCTTTGAAACGGGAGTGACCTCACGGGGTCGGAGGGAGAGCGGATGTCTCTGACGGATCAGGCTTTCAAAAAGAAAATGCATGGCCCCGGACGCGAGGTATGGGGCAGGGTTCTGCTGCTCGCACCCGCTATGGTGTTGCTCGGCCTGTTCTGTGTCAGCGTGGTGCAGCTCATCGCCTCGTCCTTCATCGAAGAGGGGCGGCTCAGCCTGTCACTCTACACGGATTTCTTTTCCCGCGCGGACTACCGGGACATATTCTTAAGGACCATTCGCGTGTCGATGCTGGTAGCGGCGCTGTGCGTCCTCCTAGGATATCCGGTCGCCTACGCGATGTGGCGCTACAAGGGCAACCGCAGCCATCTGATGATCCTGATCATCCTGCCGTGGTTGGTATCGATTGTGGTCCGCACCTATGGCTGGATGGTTATCCTGGGCCCGAAAGGCCTGATCAACGAGTTTCTTGCCTGGGCTGGGCTTGTCGAACGACCGGTGCGGATGATGTTCAACACCACGGGTGTCGTCGTTGGGCTGGTTCACATACTGATTCCGTTCATGATCATCTCCATCCTGTCGGTCATGTTGCATCTTGACCGCCGGCTGGAAGAAGCGAGCGCCAGTCTGGGCGCGCGCAGCTACCACACCTTCTTCCGCGTCACCCTGCCTTTGACCGTTCCGGGGATCATCACAGGAACGATGCTCGTCTATCTCATGTCGACGGGTGCCATCGTGACGCCGGTCCTGCTCGGCGGCGTACGCGACCGGATGATGGGAACGCAGATGTATCAGGAGGTCATCCAGACTTTCAATTTCCAGAAAGCCTCGATGCTCGCCTTCCTCTTGCTGCTCGCGGGACTTGCTGTTGTGCTGCCGTTGCAGATGCTCGAACGCAAGCTGTCGCGCTTCATGGATCAAAGGGGGAGCTAGGCTATGCTGAAGCAGAGATGGGATACGATCGGCATCTGGGCGGTGCTGCTGTTCATGCCCGCGCCGATCCTTATCGTCGCTGCGGCGTCCTTCAGCCATGACGGATACATCCAGTTTCCAGCAGGTGAACTCTCCCTTCGCTGGTATGGGGAGTTCCTGACGGATGCACGCTGGTTGCGCGCTCTGCTGGTGAGCCTGGGTCTGGCCATTGCCGGCGCCGTGCTGAGCACAGCAGCGGCTTTCCTTGCAGCACTTGCCGTGACGCGCAGGCAGTCCGCCTTCACACGCTACTTCGAAGTCGCGGTCATGACGCCGCTTCTTTTTCCGCACGCGGCGCTTGGTGTCGCCATGCTGTCGCTCTTGATGATGATTGGCGGCTACGGCACTTTTGCCGGCCTTCTTCTCGTCCATTGCATCATCACATTGCCCTATGCCTACCGGCCCATTTCCGTGAGCCTGCGCAAGCTGGACAGGGAAATGGAGGAGGCGTCCATGAGCATGGGAGCACGGAACTGGTATACGTTCTGGCACGTGACCCTGCCGTTGGTGCGGCCAGGCATCATCACCGCGCTGCTGTTCAGCTTCATCCTGTCCTTCGATGAAGTGACCGTGACCATGTTCCTCGTCGGCCCGTTCATCACGACCCTGCCTGTCGAGACCTATTCCTTCATACAGGAGAGCGGGACGCCGGTGGTCGCCGCGATTTCGACGGTGCTCGTTGTGATCACGCTGCTGCTTGTCATCCTCCTCGAACGGCTGGTCGGGCTGGAATTTTTTGTCGAACCGGATCGCAAATAGCCCGAGGCACGCTGGCTTTTTAGCTGATCCTTTCCAACGAGGCAGAATCACTCACCAAACTCTGCTGCTGAATGGCAGATAGCCGTTCAGCAATCCTTGAATCCGGACGTTCTGGAACAGTGTCGGCGTGGGGCGGCCACCGCATCGGCAACGTCTTCGAGCCGACCGTGCTTTACATCAAGCCGAGAAACGCGAGCAAGCGGATCATCCGCCCTGGATCATTGCAGCGCGCGAACAAATTGATTTCATCGCCGCGCGATGAGCCGAATTGCCCCCGAGGAGAGATGCGATGAACGGTGCCGACAAGCTGTGCGATGTGCTTTTGACCAATGACGTCGACGTGTGCTTTGCCAATCCGGGCACTTCGGAGATGCATTTCGTCGCCGCTCTCGATCGAAAGCCGGAGATGCGCTGCGTGCTGGGTCTTTTCGAGGGGGGGGTGACGGGTGCTGCCGATGGCTATGCGCGCATGGCGGACAAGCCGGCGGCTACGCTTCTGCATCTGGGGCCGGGCCTCGCGAATGGACTGGCGAATCTGCACAATGCGCGCCGCGCCGACTCGCCCGTCATCAACGTGGTCGGGGATCACGCAACGTACCATCTACAATACGATGCACCGCTGACCAGCGACATCGAATGCCTTGCAAGGCCGATGTCCCAGTGGGTTGGGCGGGTTGAAACTGCGGCGGACATGCGCCGCGTGACGGAAGAGGCTTATCGCGCCGCTGTAAGCCGTCGCGGCGTATCGACGATGATCCTTCCCGCAGATGCGGCATGGGGCGACACGGAGCCCGAAGATATTAAGCCGGTCGAAGTTCCTGTTGCCGCACCGGCTTCGCCCGACCAGATCCGCGAGGCTGCGCTGGCGCTGAAACGCGGAAAACACGCTGCGATCGTTCTTGCGGGCAGGGCGCTTCGTGCGGACGCGCTGGAGATCGCTGGTAAAATCGCGGCGGCGACCGGCGCGCAGCTTTATTCGCAGCACTCCGCCAGGCACGAGCGCGGCGCGGGACGCGTGTCGATCAAGCCGGTTCCCTATCCCGTCGGCATGGCTGTTGCAGCACTTGCGGAATTTGAGGTGGCGATCTGTCTAGGCAAGGGTGCGCCTGTCGCATTCTTTGCTTATCCTGGCATGCCAAGTCTCATCTTGCCGCCCGATTGCAAGGTTATCGATCTCGGCGGGCCGGAAACCGATCTTCTCCAGACGCTAGAGCTTCTTTGTTCCGACCTGGGCGCCGGGTCGGCTAAGCCGGTACTGAACGCGTTGACACAAGATGAACTGGAAGAGCCCACCGGTGATCTGACGCCGGAAACGATCAGCCAAGCGCTCGCGCGCCGAATGCCTGAAAATGCGATCATCTGCGACGAGGCGATCACATCCGGGCGAGGTTTCGGCCAGATTTCGTCGGGCCTTCATCCGCACGATCATTTGTCGTTGACCGGCGGAGCCATCGGCATAGGCATTCCGCTGTCGATCGGCGCGGCGCTGGCGCGGCCCGACCGAAAGGTCATCCTGCTGCAGGCGGACGGGAGCGGGATGTACACGGCGCAGGGGCTGTGGACGCAGGCGCGCGAAAATCTCGACGTCGTCACCATCATCTACGCAAACCGCTCTTACGCGATCCTTCAGGGCGAGATGCGCAATGTCGGCGTGAACAAACTCGGCAAGAATGCATGCGCAATGTTGGACCTCGACCGTCCCGAGCTCAACTGGTGCCTGATGGCGCGCGGGATGGGGGTGGAGGCAGGCCGTGCTACGACGATCGAGGAATTCTCGCGACTGCTGGACGCAGCGCTCGCCAATAGGGGGCCCTTCCTGATCGAGGCGATGATCTAGAGCAGTTCCAGGAAAAGTGGGAACCGGTTTTCCGTCCGGAATTGCGTAAAAACAAAGAGATAGAGCATTTCCGTGACTCGGAGAAAAGCGGAAATACTCTAGGCGCGTTTAGCACAAGGTTGAGCGCGACCGCCGCTATTGACACAGCAGATGCTGTCTCGCCAATCCCGTGCGATGTCAACTTTTGGGTGAAGGCAAAGCTTGCCTGAACGTCCGTGATGGAAGCGTGTAGCGGGCGAACTTGTCATCCGCGCCTGTTCTGGGAAGGCGTAAGCATAGTCCCGCCGAGTTCACCCATAGTGTGGATTGCGGTAGCGGCCATGACCATAAATGGTTGATTTTATTGATAAGTGGTAGCGGAGGACCGCTACCGTCGATCCACACACCTAACGGATATACGCTACAGGCTCCGATTGTCCTCTCGGCTTCTGGCGGCGTAGTCATGCTTACCGCGCGGCGTCGCAAGCCGAAACGGAATCGCCCAATCCCAACTGAACGCTTATGACCCTTATGCACGCTTGGCCTGCAAGCAAAATGCAGGCAAGGGGCTATATTTGATACCAAGTCAATTTTTATTGACATAGTATCAAATATATGGATTCATGAGGGTGAACAGGGAGAGAGGAATGCCCGAACGAGCTTTCGAACCGCTGGCCGGTCTGCGAGGCGCCCAATGGAACGAGGATCGTCTTCCCGGGGGGCTCGTTGCGACCGTGCACACCCTGACGACCGTCGATGGGGCCAACGTGACTGGCTACCTCTACCGTCGTGGCGGGGAGAAGGCTGTTTGCTGTCTGATGCATCCGCGGGAAATCCTCGCGACGCACTACCTCGTGCCGGAGCTTCTGGATGCTGGGGCGGCTGCCTGGGTCCAGGGTTCAAGAAGCGCGGGCAATGATCTGCGTCTCGAGCACGAACTGGCGGTGCTTGATGTGGATGCGGGAACGGCGTTCCTCAAGGACCGTGGCTATGACCAAATTGTGCTGGTCGGAAATTCCGGCGGGGCCGGGCTTTATGCCTACTACACCGAACAGGCGAACTTGGCCCCTACGAGCCGAGAAACGAAGACGCCGGCCGGGCGGCCGGTGAAGTTGGCCGACGCGCCGATGGCGCGACCGGCCCTCCTGGTCTTCGTAGCGCCGCATCCGGGGCAGGGGCTGCTTCTGATGAACTCTCTCGACCCCTCCGTCACGGACGAGAACGACCCACTGTCAGTTGATCCATCACTCTTTCCATTCTCGACGGCCAACGGCTATTCACCGGACGGTGCACGCTACACGCCGGACTTCGTTGCCCGCTACCGCACCGAGCAAAGGGCGCGCGTCGAGCGGATTGACGCGGCGGCGCGCGAAATGGTCCGCGTACGCATGGCGGCGCGCAAGGCCGGCAAGGTCGGCGATGCGGATGAGATCACCCGGCTGACCGCCGGCTGGCAGCAGATTTTCGATGTGCCGCGAACCGACGCCGATCTCAGGAACTGGGACCTCACGATTGATCCGACCGACAGGAGTTTCGGCTCGCTCTGGGGTCGCGATCCGTTCAAGACGAATATGAACGGCGTCGGCTTCGGCAAGGTCTGCACGCCAGAAAGCTGGCTTTCGACATGGTCCGGGCTCACCTCGAAGGCGGGCATTCTGCGCTGCGCGCCGACTATCGATCAGCCGACTTTCGTGATCCGGTACACCGCCGACGCCTGTGTCTTCCCCAAGGAGCTGGAGGAAATCTTCGGGGCCTTCGCGACTAGCGACAAGGACCTGGCAGTGGTGCGCGGCACCCATCACGGCCAGCCCATCGCGGCGGGCGAGCCGAGCGGTCAGGAACTGGCGGGACAGGCGATCCGTGGCTGGCTCAAGGACAGGCTGTCGACCTGAGGAGGTCGAAGGGAGGAGAACATGACATTCGCACCCGGAAATCCCATCGAAGGCTTGGTCTATCCCGATCCGGCGGACTTGGAGCGCTGGCACGCCGCAGGAGCGTTGACCTCGGAAACGCTTGGTGACGGCTTCCGCGCCGCCGCCAAGATCCACCCAGACCGCAACGCCATCATCTGGCTTGAGGGCCGTATCAGTTATCGCGAGCTGGATGAGACGACCGACAAGGTCGCGGCCGGTCTCTTGGGTCTGGGGCTTTCCCCCTGCGACCGCGTACTGTTCCAGCTGACAAACACGCCAGAAACGCTGATCTCGTTCCTTGCCTGCTGGAAGGCCGGCATCATTCCGATCTGCACGCTTGCCGCCCACCGCGAGGCGGAAATCGGCTATCTCGGGTCATTCGGCGGCGCGAAAGCGCATTTCATCGAAAGCAACGCCGGCAAGTTCGACTTTCACGCCTTCGCCAAGAAGATGCAGGGCGAGGTGCCGGGGCTGGAATTGATCGTCTCGACCCGGGGGGGAGCAGGCGAGGGCGCCGTGGACCTGGCCGATCTGATGACAGGCGACCTGGAGGATGCCCGGCGCAGGTTGGACGAGGTTCCTCAGGATCCCTGGCAAGTCGCCGCCTTCCAATTGTCCGGCGGCACGACGGGTGTGCCCAAGATCATCCCGCGGATACACGCAGAGTATCTCTATAACATGCGTCAGGTCATGGCCTTCAAGGGCTGGACGGCCGAGGACCGTCTTTTCGTGCCGATGCCTTTTGCGCACAACCTCAACATGGGCTGCGGCTGGGGTCCATTCATCATGTCTGGAGGCACGGTGATCGCCACACCTCGCGTCGACCAGGATGCGATGCGCGAGGTGCACAACGCGCTGACCCCCACGGTCATGGGCGCGGCGAAGCCCATCATCATGCGGATGAAGACGGAGATCGCCGAAGGCCGGATCCCGACGGGCAATCTGCGCGAGATTTTCTCCACCGACGCCGCCGAGATCGTCACCAGGGACATGGGCGTGCCCGGTCATCACATCTTCGGAATGACCGAGGGCACGATCATGTTCACTCGCGAGGGCGACAGCGAGTTCGTGCGGTTCGAGACATGCGGAACACCGATCTCTGAACATGACCGGGTGCGGCTCCTCGGGCCTGGTAGTGAGGACGAGGTTCCGGCGGGTGAGATCGGAGAGCTGGCTGTATTCGGGCCGTACACGATCCGGGGCTACTACAACGCGCCCGAGCGCAACACCGAGACCTTCACCTCCGAGGGCTTTTATCGTTCGGGGGACCTGATGAAGTGCCACCTGATCGACGGCATGAAATTTTATTCGTTCGAGGGTCGTATTAAGGACGTCGTCGACCGCGCGGGCGAGAAGGTGAACTGCGAGGAAGTCGAGCGAGCGGTGATGGCCCATCCGGCCTTCAGCGACGTCGCCGTCGTCGGAATGCCGTCACCCACCCATGGTGAGCGCATCTGCCTCTACGCCGTAGCGCGGCCGGGTGCGACGCTGCCGGACATCAATGAACTGGGCGCGTTCCTCAAGGGCGCGGGCTTGGCGATCTTCAAGTGGCCCGAGCGGATAGAGCCCATCGACGTGCTACCGCTCACCAAGGTCGGCAAGCTCGACAAGGTCGCTCTCAGACAGCGTATCGCGGACATCCTCAAGGCCGAGGATGCTGCGGAAAACGGCTGAAACTCGCTGATCGGCAAGGAGCACTGACATGAAGATCAATATCTTGGGCGGTGGACCGTCGGGACTCTACTTCGCCTATCTGGCGCGTAAGCGGCTGGGTGACATCGAGATCAACGTTCACGAACGCAACGCGCCAGACGCGACCTTCGGTTTCGGCGTGGTTTTGGCGGGCGCGGGGCTCGCGCGGCTTCAGGCGGCAGACGGCGAGAGCTCCGAGCGACTCCAGGCAATCACCAAGGATCTTGGTAACCAGGAGATCATCCTGAACGGAAAGCCCGTCTCGATCGAGGGGCGGGCCTACGGCGGAGCGGTTGAACGCCTGACGCTTCTGAACATGCTGCAGGATCTCTGTGCTGAAGTGGGGGTGAACGTCACACATCACGACGAGATCAACGACCCCCGCGTGGTGGAAGACGCCGACCTCGTAATCGGGGCTGACGGGGCCAACTCCACGCTGAGACGCACCTACAAGGCTGAGTTCGGCACACATGGCAGTCAGCTCTCCAATGCCTTCGCCTGGTACGGTGCCGAGCGGCTGCATGACCGGCCGACGCTCAGCTTTCGCAACGCCGGCGGCGGCGCCTTCTGTGCCCATTACTATCCCTACACCGATCGGATGTGCACCTTCGTAATGGAGTGCGACCGGGCCGCATGGGACGGCTGCGGATTTGCCGATATGACTGATGACGAACGCCAGGCGTTCGTCGAAGACCTCTACCGCGAGGATCTTCAAGGCCAACCGCTGATCTCGAACAAGTCCGAATGGCGGAACTTCCAGCCGGTCTGGAACGACAACTGGTCTTTCGGCCATCGCGTGCTGATCGGCGACGCTGTTCGGCGCGCGCATTTCTCGATCGGCTCCGGCACCCGCATCGCGATGGAGGATTCGATCGCGCTGGTGAAGGCTCTCGAGGAGAGAGATGACATCGAGGCGGTGCTCGCCGCCTATGTCGCCGGGCGCAAACCCGCGGCCGATATCCTGATCGGCGCGGCGCGCGAAAGCTACACCTGGTACGAGGAGATGGGGCGGCACATGGCCGAGGCCAAATCGCCGCACGACTTCGCCTTCACCTATCTCACCCGTACCAGCCGTGTCGATGCCGCCCGTGTCGCGGCCGACTACCCGGAATTCACGGCGGCCTGCGCGGCCGAACGCGAAGGAGTGGGGCAATGACGATCCCCTACGCGTTTTTTCCACCAACCGAGGAAGTCATCTCGGACGAGCCTCTGGTGCTCAGGCGCGTTGTGCGCTGGGGCGACTGCGACCCGGCGGGTGTCGCCTACACGCCGCGTTTTCTCGACTATGTCGTCTCGGCTCACGAAGCCTTCATCAGCCTGATGCTCGGCGGGCCGATCCACACGCTGAAGGATCGGCTCAAGGTCGATTTCCCGGTGCGGGGCGTCGAGATCGATTTCCGCGATCGTCTGCCACTCGACACTCAATTCGACATGGAGGTGGGTGTCGGCGAGATTCGTACCCGTACGTTCGACCTGCACATCCGCGCCCATAAGCTGGAGGCGGAGGGCAAACGGCAGGGCCCGCTGGCGTTCACCGCACGGATATCGCCCGTGACACTCAGCCACGAGACCCGTGTCGCGGTGGCGCTTCCGGAGAGCTTCAAGAACCGCGTGGTCGCTTACGCCGCGGCACATCCCGCAAACAAGGAGGAAAACTGATGCGCGCCTATCGCGTAGGCCAGATCGTGCCCTCATCGAACATCACGATGGAAACCGAGATCCCGGCAATGCTGCGAGCACGTGAGACGATCCGACCGGAGAGGTTCACATTCCACTCGAGCCGCATGCGTATGAAGAAGGTGACACAAGAAGAACTCACCGCGATGGACCGGGATTCGCTGCGTTGTGCGCGGGAGCTCGCCGATGCTGACGTGGACGTGATGGGATATGCCTGCCTCGTCGCAATCATGAGCCAGGGTCTTGGCTATCACTGCGTGTCCAAATCCAATCTGGAGGGCGCTATCGCGGAAGAGGGCAAGGAGATCCCAGTCGTGTCTTCGGCCGGTGCTTTGGTCGACGGGTTGAAGGAACTTCGAGTCAAGCGTGTCAGCTTGCTGATGCCCTACATGAAGCCGCTGGCCGACCGTGTCACCGACTACATCGCAAGCGAGGGCTTCGAGATCCATGACAGCCTAGCGCTCGAGATCGAGGACAATCTGGCGGTCGCTGCCCGCGATCCGATGGCCCTCGTCGAGGACGTCAAACGCCTCGAGACAAAGGGGGTCGACGCGGTGGTGCTGTCTTGCTGTGTGCAGATGCCATCGCTACCGGCGCTGGCGCCCGTCGAGGCGCGCCTCGGTATCCCGGTCACCTCGGCTGCCGCGTGCACGGTCCGGGCGATGCTTACGGAAATGAACCTCGAACCGGTAGCCCCGGCGGCTGGAGCGATCCTCGCCCCAGCCTTGCAGCCGGCTGCCTAATCTCAACCAAACCGACAGCGCCGACAATGGCGCGCAAGCAATGGGAGGAACCAAAAATGAAGACCCTTGCGAAACTGCTTGCCTGCACCGCTCTCGTCTCCATCGCCAACATGGCATCGGCCGAAACCGTAGTCCGCATGCTCAAGACCTGGGACGACCGCTATCCGGGTTCGGTCGTGATTTGCGACCGCTATGCGGAGCTTCTGACCGAAGCCTCGGGTGGCGAGATCGTCGTTCAGATGTCAGGCCCCGAGACCATACCGCCGCTGGAACAGCTGGAACCCACGCAGAATGGCCTGTTTCAGGTGCTGTGCACGTATCCGGGGTTCCATACCGGCTCGGCGACTCTTCTGACCGGGCTCGAGAGCATTCGACCAGATGCGCAGGCATTCCGCGAAAGCCGCGCCATGGAGGTTGTGCGGGAGACCTACGGCGCCCTTGGTCTGCACGCGATCTCGGTGCCGTTAGGTCACGGCTACTGGATCTACCTCAACCGCGATCTCTCCGGTTCGGGAGACTTGTCGGGGATGCAGATCCGTGCGCTGCCGCCGCAGCATCCCTATATCAGCGCAATCGGAGGAACGCCGGTGGTTCTTCCGCCGGCGGAGATGTTCAGCGCACTTGAGCGCGGGGTCGTTGACGGGGCGCTGTTTCCCGCGGCGGGAGCGACCGGCTACGGTTTCACCGAGGTGACCGACCGCTATTTTGATACCCGGGTGTCGTCGCCGCACGTCATTCTGGCCAACCAGACGTTTTGGGACGGCCTGCCCGGGGACGTCCGCAAGGTCTTCATTGACCAGGCAGAGGTGTTGGAAAACGAAATGCCCGGCACCTACGATCGGCTAAATGAGGAAGAGCATGAGCGGATGGCGGAAGCTGGGATGGAGCGCCTGACCCTGTCAGACGAAGTTGCAGCGCGCCTGTCTCACGCCATCGTCGAAGGCTCCTGGAGCTTTGCTGCCAGTCGCGACGCCGACGCCGCTGGGCGCCTGCGCAACATCGTCGAAGGTGCGGGCCTACTGCTCGAATAGACCAGTGCGGCATCCGCCGGGCCGTGATTCGTCCGGCCGGCGGTCTGGAAGGGAGGAGAAGCAGTGGTCTCTGTTATGGGAAAGATTCACGATCGTTCCAGTGAAGTTGGCCTCTGGCTGGGTATTGCGGCGCTGGCCGCCATCGCGTCCCTGTCCTTCATCGCCACTATGTCGCGGTATTTTCTGGCCGCGCCGATCGGCTGGGTGCCGGACTGGGCTGGCTATCTGCTGGCCGCATCGGTTTTTGTCACTACGCCAGCAGTGACCCGGCGCGGCCAGCACGTTGCCATGGACATCCTGATCTCCTACTTCACGGCGCCCGCGGTCCGGCGGCTTCTCGGGGGCGGTTCATTGCTCCTGACACTGGCGATCCTCGCAGTCATGAGTTGGATCGTCTGGCAATCGCTCGCCACGGCCTTCAAAGCCGGTACGCTGACTGCGGCCGGATATCCGATTCCACGCTGGTGGCTTCTCGCGTTCATCTTCTACGGGTTCGCATCCTCGGGCCTGCACGTCCTGCGAATGCTATTCGAAGTCCTGGGCGGAAAGAACGTCGACCAAGCCGTTCCCCACGCCGAGGCGGAGGGATTTTGATCATGCCGATCTATGCCGGTGGCGTCCTCCTCTTCGCGCTGTTTCTTCTTGGGGTACCCGTCTTTGCGGCCTTTTTCGGCTTCAACATCTTCGCGGCGCTGACGCTCATGGGGCCGCAGATGCTGTCGATTTTTTCGGCCTCTATCCTCGATACTGTCACCACTTCCGAACTCGTTACGGTACCGCTGTTCATCCTACTCGGTGAACTCCTGTTCCGCTCCGGCTGCATTACCATCCTGTTCGACGCCGTGGATGACATCGTTGGCCGGGTCCGCGGGCGGCAATACGTCATCGTGGTGCTCATCTCGGTGCTGCTTGGCGCACTCTCTGGCTCCGCCATCGCTGTCGCGGCAATGCTCGGGCGCACGGTCATGGCTGAGGGGGTCGAGCGAGGCGGCGACAAGCATCTTCTGTCGGGGCTTGTCCTCGGCGGTGCCTGTCTCGCCCCGATCATTCCACCGAGCTTCCTCGTGGTCCTGATCGGCATGCTCTCGGGAACTTCGATCTCGGCTTTGCTGGCGGCTGGCGTGTTGCCCGGTATCGTGGCTGGCGTGCTGTTCTTCTTCTACATCCAAGTGCTGCTCTGGCGCGATCCGTCGCGCGACATTACGCGCGGTAACGACAGGCCGCGCGGTCCGGTGTGGAAGGCGGTACTGTCGCTCCTGCCGTTCTCCATCGTGATCTTCGCTGTACTCGGCTTGATCCTGCTCGGCGTCGCCACGCCCAACGAATCGGCGGCCTGTGGCGTGTTCGGTGCACTCGCGGTCGCGGCGATCTACCGTAAGCTCTCCGCGTCGATGCTGGTCGAAGCGCTCAAGGGCTCGATCCTGATGTCCTCGATGATCCTGCTGATCATGGCGGCCTCGAAGATCCTCACGCAGCTCATGGCATTTTCCGGTCTGACGAACGATCTCGTCGCGGTCTTCACCGCGCTTGATCTGCCGGCGGTCGCGGTCCTCGTACTCCTGATGCTCATCCCCTTCGTGCTTTGCATGTTCCTCGACCAGATCGCGCTCATGCTGATCCTGATCCCGATTTACAAACCGCTCTTGGTCACTTTCGGTTTCGACCCGCTGGTGTTCTGGACCCTGTTCCTTCTGAACCTGACGCTTGGGGCGATCACACCGCCGTTTGGCTATGCACTCTTCGCGCTTAGCGCATCCAGCCCGCGCGCGGTTGGTCTGAGGGACATCTATGCCGCCTCCTGGCCATTTATCGGACTGATCGTTCTGACGCTTGTTCTGGTATGGGCGTTTCCGCCACTCGCCACCTGGCTGCCGTCGCGGTTATGACCGACGCAGTCGAGCGAAGCGGTCAAGAAGCGCCTTGAGACCCAGTTCGAAAGCGTCATCAGCACGGACCCGTGCGAAGGCGCGCAATCCGAATTCCAGCCCGGGCATCTCGCCGGATTGGTAGGCGTTGGCCTTCTCTATGAGAAAATTCTCATGGGCAGCAGGTTCCAGCCGGGTATTCGCCGATGTAGCGGTCGCCAGGCAGTGTAATGCGAGCACATGATAGAAAATGGCGGTAGTTTCCGCATCGAAGCCTGCATCCTGGAGCATGGAAAAGGTCTGGTCGAGGTAGCGCGCACCATAGTCCGTCTCGCCATCACGAACCTTCTGGAACACCCGGAACCGCGCATGGCGCTGAATGTGCTCGGCCGCGCCGACATGGCTGCGTTCGCAGTTCATCAGTATGCGCGCGAATTGCGTCACGCGGTCTCGCCATCCAAGGTCGCCTGGTATTCCGTCGAGCTTGGCCAGAAGCTCCTTGTAGAAGCGGTTCAGGATGGCGGAGGCGAGATCGTCCTTGGTGCCAATGTGATAATGTAGCGCACCGGGCTTCACACCGAGTTCGCGGGCCATCTGCACGAAAGAAACATTGTCGATCGATTGGGTCCGGGCCTGATCGTATGCCAGATCCACGATCATCTGGCGGTTGACCAGGCCTTCGCCTGCGTCGCCATTGGACCGGGGGCGCCCACGGCCTCGTTTCGTTTCCCGAGCTACGTTCATATGCATTTTATTGCCATACTCACAATTTCCTTGGCAACCTGATTTAATTGAGATACTATCAATAATAATTGATGAGATCCGCTCGCTAAGGGAGACACAGGAATGCCGGAAAAACTGGGAACCCGGGAAGACGCGTCGTCCGCGAAGAGTTTCAACGATGCGATGGGGGTCGGCACCGGTGAGTTGACGGGGACCCGACACGCTTCCGAGGACGGCGTGCAGCTTGTCCTTCGCGGGGTCGATCACACCGCGCGACCGACATGGAAGCTCAACGAGACGGTGGAGTTTTATCGCGATATCCTTGGCCTGCCGCTTGTTCATGCGATCAGTGCGCGGGGCTGGGGGCCTCCGGGACATCACGACTTCCTCCATTTCTTCTTCGATGCGGGAAAGGGCGCGACGATCGCATTCTTCTACTACATCGGAAGCGAGCGGCCCGAGAGATACGCGCCCGAGGAACACCATTTCTATTTCGCGACCCACACTGCCTGGGCCGTGGATACGGAAGAAGAGCTCATCCAGTGGAAGGAAACGCTCGAGAACCGTGGCATCAAGGTTTCACCCTATACGAAACACGAGATCCTCGAATCGATCTACTTCACCGATCCCAATGGTTATCCCGTCGAGATTACGCGGCGGCTCAGGGAGACGGAACTGATCGATGAGGTAGACGCGAAACTGACGATCCAGGCCGCGCTGGAAATCGAGACCGAATCCCGGGAGGCCGGTCAGCTGATGCCCGATATCGACACTGTTTGGCGTCGCAAGGCCAAGCTGGTCGACGCCTACAAGGAGAGCGCCTCATGATCGAGGTTCATGTCATCGACGTGCCCGAGTTTCGGCCGATGGTCGAAACCCAACGCGACAATCCCGAGGTCACGATCTCGGGTCCGGTCAAGGGCTACTGGACAATCCAGGCCCCGACCCAACTCACCTTCTCCCGGAAGGCGATGAAGATGAAACCGGCTGTCTGGTACGGCATCTTCACCGGTGGGCTCAACGGCGAGATCGCCGAATGGGGCCGGGATGAAGTGCGCGTCATTGGCACGAACCGTCCGCTCTGAAAGGGGGACGATCAGGTACAGTAAGAGAGGAGAGGAAGATGTTTGCGAAGCTCGCAAAGCATGACGGCCTGATGGCCGCCATGTCGCGGCGAGCGGGCTTCGATCTGGGCGAAGCTCTCCTGAACGGTCGCCTAAACCCAGCAGAGTACCGTGGAACGGTGGTGCGTTGTGTCCGACGTCAGCGCCTGACAAATATGCCTTCGGCCTGCCGCATGACAGTGAATTGATACGCCCGCTGTCGGTTGAAATCATCGGCCAGCATGAAAGCGGCCGACTTGCGGAAATCAGGGCCCGCTATTCCGGCAACGAATAAATCGGCTTTGCGGGCGCTCCGGCTCGTTGCCACAAGCAGCGCCTGCCGAAGCGGATACGCGATTCCTTAATGATCGTATTATTTTTCGCGCTTCATCAGCGCCGGCACATAACGGGCCAATGTCTGGAACTCTATAGCTTCAGACCTGATCACGCTTCCTTTTCCATGACCGTGCCATGGTATTTTCTTGCATGATTTCATGCAGAAAATTTTATCTTGCAAGTTTGAAAAGCAAGATGTAGGAATGCTTGGAGCAGGAAAGCGAAAAATGATTTCCGAACGCATAAAATCGTCAGCGAAGAAGTTGACGTCAGCGGAACAAAAGCTGGTTCGGGAACTGCTGGCGCGTCCCCGCGAGGCAGCGCTGGGCACCGCTGGCGATTTGGCCAGAAGTGTCGGGGTGCATGAGGCGACGGCGTCCAGGCTTGCAAAGAAGCTCGGCTTTGAAAGTTACGCTCTTTTCCGGGATATGCTGCGTCAGGAATTCATCGTCAAGACCGACCCGGCCGGCTGGGTCCGCAATACGCTGGCAACCATGCGCGGCCCTTCGATCCTGCGGGAGCTTATCGAGCAGGAAGCAACGGCGCTGACCCGGCTTTCCGGTTTTGTAACCGATGAGGCGCTTTCGACTGCGGCTGCGGCTCTTACCAGGGCGCGGAAGGTTTTTATCTTCGCCCACGGAAATGCCGAGGCGCTGGTCGTTCTTGCCGACAAGCGCTTTCGGCGCATGGGGCTGGATACGGTTGTGCTGTGCGGAGATGGACGCGATCTGGCGGAGCGTCTGGCTGGCCTCGAACGGGAAGATATCGTCCTTGCATTTACCAACCGGCGTGCGCCCCGCCATTGGGCCGCACTGGCGGATTGCGCGCGGGCAACAGGCACACCAACGATTGTCGTTGCCGATGCGGTGGGGCCGTCGCTTGTTCCTGCGCCGGACCATTTGCTGTTTGCTCCGCGTGGGGGCAGTGGAGACGCATTCCAGTCCCTCAATATTCCGATGACCATTATGAATGCTCTGATTCTCCAGATCGCCCAGCTGAATGAGCCGCGGTCGCTGGATCGTCTTGAGCGGGTCGGGAAGCTGATGTCGGTTCTCGACGGTTCATAACCGGGAGGATTTTTTTTACCCTGATTTTGCAGGTAAAATTGCGGATTTCAGGAAATTGCAAGTCTGCATGCACAAGTGTGATAGGTAAATCCACAGGGAGGAAATCATGAAGCGTATTTTCTGGGGCGGCCTTGCCTTGCTGTCGGCGGTCTTTCTTCCACAACTCGCAACGGCGGAGCCCGATCTCGACCATATGTCGGTCGAAGAACTTCTGCCTCTCGCGCAAAAGGAAGGCAAAGTGACGGTCTATTCCTTCACCAGCCGCATCGCGCGCGTAGAAAAGGAATTCGAGAAAACCTATCCCGGCGTCGACATGGTTCCCAGCGACATGGGCTCGACCGAGCAGATTGCGCGGCTGAAGACAGAGGCCGCCGCAGGTATTTCCAATGCAGATGTCATTTACCTGTCGGACACGCCCGTCGTGCTGACGGAATTGCTGGAGAAGGGGCTTATCCGGAATTACCTGCCACCGCGTATCGAGAACCGGATGCCTGCGGAATTCAAGGCGCCGCTGCTTTCTCCGCGCCTGTCCACCAAGGTGCTGATGTATAGTGAGGAAGCTTATCCCGACGGATCGCCGATCCGGAACCTCTGGCAGATGACGACGGATGAATGGCGCGGACGGGTTGTCATCGTGGACCCCCTGCAGAAGGGCGACTATCTGGACCTGATGACGGAATTCGTCCTTCGTGGTGACGAGATGGCCAAAGCCTACGAGGCGCAGTTCGGAAAGCCGATTGAGCTGGATGAAGACGTGGACAATGTCGGCACGCAGTTCATCATCGATCTTTTCGAGAACGACGTCATTATCGTGGGTTCGTCTGACGACGTCAGCGCGGCGATCGGCCGCAAGGGGCAGACTGCGCCGCCAGTCGGCTTCACCACCTATTCGGACATGCGTGACAATGAGCGTGAAGGTTGGGCGCTTCAGATTGCCAACAATGTCCAGCCTTCCAATGGCATCATATTTCCCGCCGTGCTTGCCATTACCGCAAAAACGACCCACCCGGCCGCGGCAAGACTGGTCATCGATTTTCTCATGGGTGATGATTCCAGCGATGGCGGTCCCAGCTATGCCCCTTTCTACGTGCCGGGGGACTATGCCGCGCGAACCGACATTGAAAGCCATCCGGCTGCCGTGCCCCTCAAAGACCTGACGGCATGGCGGGTGGATCCGGCCGCCACCGCAAAGCTGCGCCAGAACATTGGCGATCTCATCCTTCAGCTTCAGTAGCCCTGCTTCCGGTGTCCCGGCCCGGCCGGGATGCCGGAGCTGAACACGAAAACAGGTTTCTGCTCATGACCAGCCATACATTGTGGCCGCGCGGGCTGGCGCTCGCGGGTAGGCCCGGCATTGCGATTAAACTGGCAGCGCTTGGCATTGTTACGCTTCTGGTGGCATTGCCTCTGCTCAAGATTCTCGCATTCACCTTCTCGGACGAGGCAACGGGCACCTGGCATGACGTGCTTTTCTCGCGCCTCTCCTACAACCTCTTCTGGGGCCCTCTCCGGAACACGATGCTGCTGGGTTTTGCGACCGCAGCGGGTTGCGTGATCGTCGGCGGCTTCCTGGCATGGCTCGTAGCCATGACGGACATCCCGTTTCGCCGCACAATTGGCCTGATGGCCACGCTGCCGTTCATGATCCCGAGCTTCGCCACGGCCCTGGCTTGGGGATCGCTGTTTCGGAATTCCCGCGTTGGCGGGCATGTAGGCTTCATAGAAGGACTTGGCTTCGCGGTTCCCGACTGGCTGGCGTGGGGGATGGCGCCGACTCTTATTGTGCTGATTGCGCACTATTATTCGCTTGCTTTTACGGTGATCGTAGCCGCGCTGGCCACCGTCAATTCCGATCTTGTGGAGGCGGCGCAACTTGGAGGGGCACGGCGCAGCCGAATTCTCGCCGGCATCGTTTTGCCGGTGGTTTTGCCTGCCGTCGTCGCTGCGGGTTCCCTGACATTCGCCAGCGCCGTTTCCAATTTCGCGGTTCCGGCATTGCTTGGTCTGCCCGTGCGTATGCAGACGCTGGCTACCCGTTTGTTTGGAATGATCGGTATCGGTCAGACGGCACGCGGATACGTTCTGGCGATACTGCTGATCCTCGTCTCCGCCGTTTTTCTGTGGCTCGGCAACCGGATGATCTCCGGTAGGCGATCATACGCAACGATGACCGGGAAAGGGGGCAGGTCCAAACGATTCCAGCTTGGCGCCTCGAGATATCCCCTGTTTGCCGTTGCCTTCGTGATCTGTTTTCTGACGACAATAGTTCCTGTCGTGATCCTGTTTGCGTCGTCGCTTGCGCCTTCGTCCTCTGCGTTGTTTTCCGGCTGGAACCTTCATTATTGGATCGGGCGTTCGAATGCCGATATCGCTCAGGGGCAGCCAGGCATCTGGCACAATCCCGGCATCCTTTCTGCGACGGCGATCACTGTCGGACTGGGGGTTGCCGTGGCGATCACCACAACCGCTGTCGGTCTGCTGGTTGCTTTCGTGCTGGCAAGGTATCGGGACAGCATTATTGCTGCCGCCATCAACCAGCTTACCCTTGTGCCATTGCTGGTGCCGGGAATTGCTTTCGGTGCGGCCTATATCGCCCTGTTCGGAGCGGGGTTCGGTCCCGTTCCGGCGCTCTATGGAACCTTCGTTCTGCTGGTGATCGCCGCCACGGCCTATCTGCTGCCGTTTTCCGTTCAGACCGGACGCGCGGTCATCCAGCAGGTTTCAGGCGAACTTGACGAGAGCGCTCGCATGACCGGAGCCGGGACATTACGCAGGCTTGCTGCCATCACGATGCCGCTGGCAGCAAGAGGTCTCGCAAGCGGCGCTCTGATCGTGTTCGTGAAGATCATACGCGATCTGTCGCTTGTGGTGCTGTTGTTCACGCCGGCGATGCCGCTCCTTTCGGTGCTTGCCTATCGCTACGCCTCTGAAGGTTTCCCGCAATTCGCGAATGCGATCACCGTCGTCGTGCTCGTTATCTCGATCGCGGCGACCCTTCTTGCAAATCGTCTCCAGTCGAAGTCGCAACCCTGGCTGAAGGATTGAATACATGATCAGGATTAATTCCCTGTCCAGGCGCTTCGGCAGTTTCGAAGCCGTAAAGAATGTGAGCCTGGAAGTTCCGGCCGGTTCGTTTCTGGTTCTCGTCGGCCCTTCCGGCTGCGGCAAATCAACCATGCTGCGAATGCTGGCCGGGCTCGAAACCCCGACAGGCGGAACGATTGAGTTCAACGGGAAAACCGTTTCCGACGGGGATGGCAACTGGACCATTGAGCCGGCGAAACGCAACGCCGGACTGGTGTTCCAGTCCTATGCACTGTGGCCGCACATGACAGTCGCAGGCAATGTCGATTGGCCGCTGAAAGTGGCAGGTCATGGAAAGCAGGAGCGAGCCGAACGGGTTGGCGAGGTACTGCATCTTCTTGGCATCGAAAATCTTGGCAATCGTTTTCCGAACGAAATTTCCGGTGGGCAGCAACAGCGCGTCGCCATTGCGCGCATGATCGCTCCCAGACCCGGCATCCTCCTGTTTGATGAGCCGCTGTCGAACCTCGACGCCAAGTTGCGGGTAGAAATGCGCTCAGAGCTTCTGCGCATTCACCGGGCTACCCGCGCTACTTCGATCTATGTCACGCATGATCAGGTGGAAGCCATGACCATGGCCAGCCACGTCGCGGTCTTGAACGAGGGGCGCGTCGAACAGTTCGGGAGCCCCGGCGAACTCGTAGCGGAGCCTTCAAGTGCTTTCGTTGCAACATTTGTGGGGACACCGCCGGCAAATCTGGTGGATGCCGACCTCATCCCTCCCGGGCATCCTCTCAGGAAAGGAAACCGGAGCGGGCGCCTTATGTTCCGCCCGGAAGATATAAGCGTCGGTTCCGGGCCTGGACCGGCTTCCATTGAAATGGATTTCGCCGAGATCAGCCCTCTGGCCGGCCGCAGTATGATTACAGGCACGAAGAATGGGCTACGGCTCACAGCAGTAACGGATGGCGATTTCCGGTTCTCTGTTGGAGACAAGGTTCATTTTCTTCTGCCGCCCGAGCCTGCCGCATGTTTTGATGATGAAGGGAAGCGGGTGTAGTGGATCGCCTACTTATTGTTCGCCACGGTGAATCGGAATGGAATGCCGTTCGAAGGCTGCAGGGCCACGCCGACATCAATCTTTCAGCAAGGGGGCGTGAACAGGCTCTGGCGCTGCGGGCGACCGTTCAGGCACTTGCCCCCGATTTCGTTGCGACTTCGGATCTCCAGCGTGCGCGCGACACAGCCGGTTTGCTTGGCTTTGGGATTGCCGAGCCGGTTGCCAGGCTGCGGGAGCACGACGTCGGCCACTGGACCGGCCGGGCGATCCCTGATCTTCAGGCCGAGTGTGGAGATGATTATGTAAACTGGCGCGCGGGCGCGTTCACCCCGCCCGGCGGTGAAAGCTGGGCTGATTTCCGCAACAGAGCCAAATGTGCCGTATCGGATCTGGCGGGCAAGGTTTCAGGCACGCTGTTGGTGGTGGCGCATGGTGGGGTCGTGCGCGCTCTTCTTGAAGGTTTTCTGGATATTGCGCCGCATCGCATCATTCCGGTCGGAACCGCCAGCCTGACGGTTCTTCAGTGTCGTGGGGGAAGCCTCACCAATATGCGGCTGGAACTATTCAACTACAATCCGGCCGGCCCCGTCTTTGATGCGCCGGACTGAATGTCGCATTTCACCCAACTGACCGCACAAGCAATGGCGCGCTGCTTCTTGACTGGGAGCGGGCTCGCCTCTGTGCGAGCTTGACGTCCGACAGGACCGAAACCAAGCGGACGCCGCCCAAATCCTATGACGTTATCTTCGGGGACCGCCAGAGCGCGCTGCCGAAGCCTTTGACCAGGATGACGCTTGCGCGCCCAGCGCACCTGGTCGACCAAGGCATGGGAGCGGCGTTTCGGCTCAAGCAAGGCCTCGTCCGCCGCCGGCGCGCCGCATCTCATGCGGGCAACGCTGGCCGGGCTGATCGACGAGCTCGGCCTGCACGGCACACAGATCCTTGACGGCGACCTGCAGGACCGTCTTGCCTATCACCTGCTCATCCGCCGCGGCTACCACCAGTTCACCAATGGCGAGATCGACCGCACCGAGTTCGGCCGCCGCTTGGCGATGGAGTGGGCGTCGTTTCCGGTGCTGGCGGCCACGAGAGGCGCGCATCGGCATGTGCCGCGCGGCGTGAGCTGTTACGAAGGCGACGCGCTCAACAAGGCGCTGGTGGCGCCGGAGACCGTCGAGGCGGTGCTTGACCGGGTGAGGGCGGCTGTCAGCGCGGCGCGGCCGGCGATCGTCGGGTTCGCGATCTACGGCATCAAGCGCCGTCGCGACCTGTTCAAGGCGGTGAAGGAACTGAAGGCGGAGCTGGTTTGATGTTCGGCCTTTCCATCGGCGCATGGCTGCGCGTGGAGGCGGTTGCCGCTGTTGTCGGCGCCCGCTGGCCTGGTCGCACCTTTACGCCTATCAGCGCGGCCGCCAGGCTGAGCAGGCGGCATTCCTCGAACGGATCAATCTGGAGAACGAACATGCGGGTAATGAGGCTGAGCGTTGGCGCACTGGTTATCGCCGCTGCGCTGATCGTGGCGGGCTGTACGACTTCGAAACCGGTGCCTGTGACGAGTGAGGGGCTTCGCGCCGTGGTCGGCACGTCGCTGATTGGGGCGAGGGGAGCGACGCCGCGCGATCAACGCAAGATCGACGAGACCGCTGCGGGACTCTGTGGGGCCTCGGTCTGGTCTGCATCGGAATGCGCCCGGCATGGGTGAGAGACGCGGGGCTGAAGTGAATGTCGGAAGCCAGTGTTGAGCGGACCCTTGGCCAGATACTTGGAGAATTGAAGGGGATCGATGACCGGCTGCAGCGCGCAGATGACAGCGGTGCCGTGGTACATCGGCGATTGGATGAGGTCAGCACCAGACTTTCCCACATGGAGGGGGAAGTCGATGCTACCAAGCAGAAGATCGAGCAAATGCAGGCCGTCACTGATGATGTGGTGAAGCTGCGGACCCAGGCACAGGGTGCAGGAACCGTCGGACGCTGGCTCGTCCGTTTGGCATTGCAATCGTCGGGTCCGTCGGCTGGGCGCTTGGCCTCTACACGTGGCTGACCGGACGGCCGCCGCCTTGAGTTTCAGCGGGTGAGATTCGTCAGGTTGCTTTCCGTGACGCCCGCACTACCGACCATGCGATGAGACCCAGACCGATTAAGAGGGGAGCCCAAGCGACCAGCATCGGAGCCGTCGCGTTGTGGAAACAGCCGTCGATGCCGATATAGTCCATGTTGAAGCAGTGTCTGACTGGTGTCTCGTTCGGGAAATCATAGGTCCGGGTGAAGAAACCGTTTGCAGTCAGCAGTACGCCCAATCCCAGGATAATCCACTTGCCCATCGGCCCCTCCTAATGAATGCCTGATGTTGCTCGCATTCTCGGAACCAGGCAAGTATCGCCCCCGTTGGCTTCGTGCCAGCGGGGGCATTTTTCTGCGATTAGTATCCCCCGCTACCGCTATCAATCCCGCTCTCAGGGGCGGTCTGCGCCGGTGGCGCATCAACGGTGGGTGCAGTCGTGCATGCGGATATCACGAGGAAGGAAACGAGCATCAGGACGCGCATGGCTGTCGCTCCAGCTGTAGACGGCAATCACAAAGAGTGCGCGATCCCGTCGTTCGCCGCCCCACTCGCAAGAACAACACGCTCGCGTCGACTTTATTCCCATCGGCCGAGTATTGTTTCGACATTTGCCTTGTGCTCGCGGCAGAACCACTGCGGCGCCTGCTTGCCGATGGTCGCGATCAGTACCTGAAGGGGCAGAAGCGGTCGCGGTAAGGAAGGTTCGCACTTCTTCCTTCAGCCAGTCGCGGAGAGCCGCGATCCGCGGATCATCCTTTTCGCCCGGCCGATGCACGAGGTCGTAACGGCGTCCGACCGGCAGCCGGATCTGCGGGAAAGGTTCGACCAGCCGTCCGGCGGCGATGTCCTCGGCCACCAGTATGCTGCGTCCAAGGGCGATACCCTCGCCACGCAGCGCCGCCTCGATGGTGAGGCTGCCATGGCTGAGCGTCGGTCCCCGACTGCGCGCGCCCGCGACCCCCGCGGCGGCGAACCATCGCTCCCAGTTCGGCAAGGCGCTGTCGTCGTGCAGCACGCGGCTCTCGTTCAAGAGCGTACAGCGGGTCAGGTCCACTGGCGCGCTTAGCCCGTCCATGTGCGCCCGATAGTCCGGGCTGCAGACCGGGCTCATGGTTTCGTCGAGGATCCGGGCGGAGACCGTGCCGGGATAGGTTCCGGTGCCATAGCGCAGGGCGGCATCGACCCGGCCGTCGGTCAAGTCGACATTCACGTCGCTTACCTCGAGCTGGATATCGACATCCGGCAGGCGCGCCATCAGCCGGTGCAGTCGCGGCGCGAACCACTTGCTGGCGAAGGAGACGCTGGTGCTGAGCGTGAACCTCGGCGTAGCGTCTCGCGCGCGTACCCAAAATGACACCCAGTACCCTTCGGGAGCTACGATCACACGCCGAAACTTTTGCTATCTATCTGAAATAGTTGAAGAAAATTGGTATCGGAGGACCGCTACCGCCAATCCACACATCTACCGGATATACGCTACAGGCTCCGATTGTTCTCTCGGAACTTGGCAGCGTGGGAGTGCTCTAGGCATGTCCTGTTCGGCCCCTTCGCGAAACGTCGGCTTGTCGATTTCTCAAGAAGATAGCGGTTGCTACACCCACCATACCCAGAGAGCGACCGTCGCGGTCGCCGTCACGACGATCGTCACAGGCCATCCCGCCTTGAGGAATTCTCCGAACCGATAGCCGGCGAGGCCCATGACGACGGTGTTGTTGTGGTGGCCGATCGGCGTGAGGAAATCGACGGAGGCGCCGAGGGCCACGGCAATCAGCAGCAGTTCGGGTGAGACACCCGAGGCAGCGGCCATGCCGAGCGCGATCGGTCCAAGCACCACGGCGGTCGAGGCGTTGTTGACGAAGGGCGTAATGACGATAGCAATTCCCATCATCGCAGTCGACATGATGAGCGGACTGTTTGAAGGCAGCACCGACACCAGGCTGTCGGCGAGTATGACGGCTGCCCCAGTCGTCTGTACCGCCTCGCCGAGCGGGATCATCGCTGCCAGCATCAGCAGGATCGGCCAGTCCAGCTCGGCCAGACCCTTGCGCAGGTTGAGGTTGCCCAATCCGGCAAGAATGATCACGACCAGGCCGAAGGCAAGTTCCGGCGGTGCGAGCCCGAAGGCGGCGAACCCGATGCCGGCGGCGAAGGCGATCGCCGGAGGCCAGCGGATCTCGGTAGCCCCTTCATCGGGTTTCGGCCACAGCGGCAAGATGTCGGTCTCGTCGATCGCCTCGTCGATGGCCGCCTGATCGCCGGAGAGGTAGAGGACGTCGCCAATCGAAAGCTGGAGGTCTGCAAGCGATCCTTCGATGCGCGGTGTCTGCGGCGCCACAGCAACAACATCAATGCCGCGAGAATGAAGCAGGTCCAAGGTTCCGATGCGCGATCCGACCAGCGTGCTTTCGGGCATGATGACAGCTTCGACCCGCTGCCGAACCGCAGAGCCCGAAACGGCGTCCGGCAGAGCCGCCGACCCGTCCGCCAACATGGATTCGAGCTCTGGCAGGTTCGTCTCAACAAGCAGGATGTCACCAGCTTCGATGCTGGTTTCGCGTCGCTGGTGCAGGAGATTGGCGCCGGCTCGCCGCATGCCGTGGATTGTGAGGCCTGCTTCCGCCACGCGTGTGCCGGCGAGCCGCGAGCCAGCAAGCACGCGCACCTCGCTGACGACGTTCCGGAAAGCCTGTGGTGGCAAGCGTCCGCGCCCTGCAGCATGCTGCCCCAGCACGCGGCGCGGCCAGACGAGGATGACGAGAATGCCTGCGACTGCCGCTGGCACGCCAACCCAGGCGAAGTCGAAGAAGGCGAACCCACGCCCCGTCGCCGCTGCGAGTTGGTTGCTGACGATCAGGTTGGCGGGCGTGCCGATGACGGAGCAGAGGCCGCCCAGAAGGGCGGCGAAGCTGACGGGCATGAGGATGCGCCGGCTGTCGAGCCCGTTCACCCTGCACACGCTGGTCACGACGGGAAGCATCAGCGCCAGTGCGCCGATGTTGTTCATCAATACGGAAAGACAGGCCGTTGCCGTACACAGGACAGCCAGAACCCCGGTTTCGGCGCTGGCGATTTCCGAGATGCGTCGTGCCAGCGGATCAAGGATGCCGGAGCGCCCGAGCACTTGCACGATCAGCAGGATTTCCACCACGGCAATGAAGGCGGGATTGGAGAACCCGGTGAAGGCTTCCGCCGGTCCGATCAACCCGAGCAAAACCCCAAGACCAAGGCCGCCGAGGGCTACCAGCTCCATGCGAATGCGATCGAGAGCAAAGATGATGAGCATGCCGACGAGGAGAACGATTATCTCGGCCTGCTCGAAACTCATCGTCGCCTGCGTCTCCGGTTCCACGTGGCCGCCGCGCCGAGGGCGATGGCGAAGAGGCAGAGAGATAACATGCCGAGCGCGGCGAGCGTAGCCTCAGCTTGCCATCGGCGGCGAGGGAGCACATTCGTGGCCGACTCACAAGGTCGTGGCCAGCATCAGCTCGCGTTCGTCGAACCCGCCGATGCGCGGATCTTCCGTAGTGGGTGTGGAGGCCGTCTGTTCCCTCTCCGAGAACACCTTCCAACGCTTCGGTCGGAAGGCTATGCGGCCGTTCGCGCCCGCGGTATGCTCGATTGGAAGTTCGATCTCGACGCGTTCGCGCGCGCCGCCGACCTCGAGTTCCACCCGGCGCGTGCCGGCCACGCGCCGGCTTGCGGCAACGGTGCCTGCGATACAACCTCCACAGCCATCGAGCAGTTCGATGTCGTGCGGCCGGAAATACAGTTTGGCCGCTCCATCCGCCACGTTTCGAGCCGTGATGCCGATCGAGCGGTCCTGCAGCCAAAGCTGGCCGTTTTCGACCTGTACCGGAAGCACGCTGGAATCACCGATGAAGCCGTAGACGAAGGGCGAATTCGGCTGATCATAGACGTCGTCCGCAGAACCAACCTGCTCGATACGCCCCTGGCTCATCACGACGACGCGGTCGGCGAGCTCCAGCGCCTCTTCCTGGTCATGGGTAACGAAGACCGTCGTATGGCCGGTCCTGTCGTGAATTTCACGCAGCCAGCGGCGCAGTTCGCGGCGGACCTGGGCGTCGAGCGCCCCGAAGGGCTCATCCAGAAGCAGAACCTTCGGCTCGATCGCAAGTGCCCGCGCCAGAGCCACGCGCTGCCGCTGGCCACCCGAGAGCTGGCTCGGGTAGCGGTTCTCCAGCCCGGAGAGCTGGATAAGGTCGAGAAGCTCCGAGGCGCGACGTCGGATCTCTTCCTTCGGCGGGCGGCTCGACCCCGGGCGCACCTTCAGCCCGAAGCCGATGTTGTCGGCCACTGTCATGTGGCGGAACAGGGCATAATGCTGGAAGACGAAGCCGACATTGCGTTCCTGCACCGAGCGGCTGGATGCATCCTCCTCGCCGAAGAACACTGCACCTTCGGTCGGCCGCTCCAACCCGGCGATCAGGCGCAGCAGCGTGGTCTTTCCGGAGCCGGACGGACCGAGCAATGCAATCAATTCGCCCGAACGGATGTCGAGCGAGACATCGTGCAGGGCTGGAAAGCCGTCGAATTCCTTGCGTGCGGACTTGATCGAGAGGTCCATGACGGGCGCTCCTAATGTTTGGCCGCGGCGGCGATCTCGTCGCCATAGCGGTATTCTAGGAAGGATTTGAGAACGAGCGTCACCAGCGCCAGGCCGGCCAGCAGGGTCGAAACGGCAAAGGCAGCCACGAAGTTGTACTCGTTGTAGAGGATCTCAACATGTAGCGGCATGGTGTTGGTCAGGCCGCGGATATGGCCCGAAACAACCGACACGGCGCCGAACTCGCCCATGGCCCGCGCGTTGCAGAGCAACACGCCGTAGAGCAGGCCCCACTTGATGTTGGGCAGGGTCACGAAGCGGAAGGTCTGCCAGCCGGAGGCGCCGAGCGACAGTGCGGCCTCCTCGTCGCCGGTGCCCTGATCCTGCATCAACGGGATCAGTTCGCGCGCGACGAAGGGGAAGGTGACAAAGATCGTCGCCAGCACGATCCCTGGCACGGCGAACAGGATCTCGATGCCGTGCGACTTCAGCCATGGTCCGAGCATCGACCCAGCCCCGAACAGGAGCACGTAGACCAGCCCCGAAATCACTGGCGAGACCGAGAACGGCAGGTCGATCAAGGTCGTCAGGAAGGCCTTGCCCTTGAACTCGAACTTGGCGATCGCCCAGGCAGCCGCTACACCGAAGACGAGGTTGAGCGGCACGGCGATGGCCGCCACCGTCAAGGTGAGGCGGATGGCGGCGAGCGTGTCGGGCTCGCGGAGCGCGAACAGGAATTCGCCCGCGCCCTTGCGGAATGCCTCGATGAAGACCGCGATCAGGGGCAACACGAGGAACAGCGCCAGGAAGCCGAGTGCCATCGCAATCAGAACGCCCTTGGCGACCGGTCCCTCCGTGGTGGCGCGGCGGTAGCGGCGTGTGCCTGCCGGGTGAGCCGCAACCGTCTGCGACATGTCGGTCATGAGTTCAACCGCCATAGCCATACCTCCTGCGGCTCCATGCCTGGATCAGGTTGATGGCGAACAGCATGGCAAACGAGATGATCAGCATGATCGCCGCGATCGCCGTCGCGCCCGCATAGTTGAACTCCTCCAACCGGATGACGATCAGAAGCGGCGCGATCTCCGACACGTAGGGAATGTTGCCGGCGATGAAGATCACCGAACCGTATTCGCCGACCGCACGCGCGAAGGCGAGCGCGAAGCCCGTCAGGACCGCAGGGGCGAGACCCGGAAGGATGACGCGTTGGATCGTCTGGAAGCGGTTGGCGCCCAGCGTGGCGGCAGCTTCCTCCACCTCGTTGTCGATCTCCTCCATCACCGGCTGCACGGTGCGCACCACAAAGGGCAGCCCGATGAAGACCAGTGCGATGACGATGCCGAGCGGCGTGAACGCCGCCTTGATGCCGAAGGGAGCGAGAAGCTGGCCGATCCAGCCATTCGGCGCATAGATCGAGGCAAGCGCGATGCCTGCTACCGCCGTGGGCAGGGCGAAGGGCAGGTCCACAGCGGCATCGACGATGCGCCGACCCGGAAAACGATAGCGCACCAGCACCCAGGCTACGAGCGTGCCGAACACCACGTTGATCGTTGCTGCGATCAGTGAGGTGCCGAAGGAAATCCTCAGCGCCTTGAGCGTGCGTTCGTCGGTTGCGATTGCCCAGAACTCGGTCCAACCGAGTTCTGTCGTGCGCCAGGCGACGCCGGACAGCGGGACGAGAATGATCAGCGTGAGATAGGCGATCGTGAAGCCGAGCGTCAGCCCGAAGCCGGGAATGACGCTCGGTTTCCTGAACCGCCACCCCTGCGCCGCGACGAGGGTGCTCATCTCGCCGTCCTCAGTTCGACGAACCGGGGCGGTAGATCTGGTCGAAGACGCCGCCGTCGCCGAAGTGATAAGGCTGCGCCTTCGCCCAGCCGCCGAACAGCGGGTCGTCTATCGAGACCAGGTCGATGTCGGGCAGGGCCGACAGGTCTTCAGCCGGAACCAGATCGCGCTTGGCCGGACGGTAGAAGTGCTTGGCGGCGAGCCGCTGGCCTTCCTGCGAGTAGAGGTATTCGAGATAGGCCTGGGCGACTTCGCGAGTCCCCTTGGCATCAACATTGCCGTCGACGAGCGCCACCGGCGGTTCGGCGAGGATCGACGAGGGCGGTACCACGATGTCGAACTGGTCATCGCCGAACTCGGCGCCGGCAAGGTAGGCCTCGTTCTCCCAGGCCAGGAGCACGTCGCCGATCTGCCTCTGGGCAAACGTCGTCAGCGATCCGCGCGCACCCGTGTCGAGCACCGGAACCCGCTTGTAGAGATCGGCGATGTAGCCCTTGATCTTCTCCTCGTCGCCGCCGAACGCCTCGCTGGCCCACGCCCAGGCGGCGAGATAGTTCCAGCGCGCGCCGCCGGACGTCTTGGGGTTCGGCGTGATCACCTGGACGTCGTCCTTCACCAGATCGCCCCAGTCCTCGATGCCCTTGGGGTTGCCCTTGCGGACCAGGAACACAATGGTCGAGGTGTAGGGAGCGTTGTTGTTCTCCAGCCGGCCGCGCCAGTCGGCGGGGATCTTGCCGGTGTTCTTGGCGATGGCGTCGATGTCGGATTCGAGCGCCAGGGTGACAACGTCGGCATCAAGACCGTCGATCACAGCGCGCGCCTGCTTGCCCGAGCCGCCATGCGACGCCCGGATGGTGACCGTCTCGCCCGTCTCGGCCTTCCAATGCGCGGCGAACGCCTCGTTGAACGCGCGGTAGAGCTCGCGCGTTGGATCGTAGGAGACGTTGAGAAGGGTCGTGTCGGCAAAGGCGAAACCGAGGCCGCCGACCTGCGCCGAGGCCGCGAGCATGGCGGTGAAGAGCATTGACCGTCGATTGAGCAACATGGCTATCTCCATAGTTAGCAGTTAAACTCTATCGATTTAGTCGTGTATTAGACCGCAGCGATCTTCCAATTTCAAGTCAGAATTGGAAATGCTGTTCTCCTAGGCGGTCAGCGCGCGAGCATCATCATTCGCGACGCCGCTGATACAGTCGGCGATGGTGGTGCCATCGAGGACCTCACGGGTCGCCGTCGCAACGCGGGCAAAGACGCGGCGGACCTCGCAGCTCTTCTCCTCCCGGCAATCCTCGCAGCGACGGTAAGCCATACGGCTTAGGCAGGGCAGTGGGGCAATCGGTCCGTCAACGATGCGCATCACTTCGCCGAACGTGATCGTGTCCGGGCTTTTCAGAAGCATGTATCCGCCAGCTTTTCCCCGCCGGCTAACCACGATTCCGTGATGCTTCAAATCCAGCAGGATCTGCTCGAGGAACTTCTTGGGAATGCGCTGCTGCTCGGCGATATCCGAGATGAGTTGAGTGTTGTCCGTTCCGTGCGACCGGGCCAGCGCGATCAGTGCCCGGAGTGCGTACTTTGCCTTCTGTGAAATCATTGTCTCGTGGTTGTCTTGAGCCTGGCCGGGCGGAACGTGAATTGATCCAGTGATCCCCAAACTAGTTGGCCAAAGCCTTCCGTGCAACCATGGCCCACGTCCCAGGAGCAAAGCTGGTTGCCAGAACCGGAAGCTTACCCTACTATCTCGACCTGATAGGTCGTATTATGGCGCACGCGAGCAGTGAAGTCCAGACATCCAGCCGACCGAAGGTTCGGAACCCCGACAGGGAGGTCCCTTTCGGGTTGAGATGGTTGGCATACCTGTCGACGAGCCGCTGGCGGCCACATTCCCCGGTCCATCCCATCGTGGCCGCTTGCGCTGCCGAGATGGAGGCAGATGGCTGGATGATCCGGGGTGCGTGGGCTCGCAACTACCTGCTCTGGCGCAACGGTCGGGCTGTGCGCGAAGCGCCGTTGCCGCTCGTCGTCCTGCCAATGGCTCACGGACCCCTTTCGGCCCTGCAGATCAACGTGTTCCTGACCGTGGAACTCATGGAAGCGAAGTCCGGGCTCCAGCAGGGGTGTGATCGCGAATCATTTCCGCATGAAGCGGCAAGTTTCCAATCCGCGCTCGATCTCATTACGGCGGGAACCGGGATCATCATCGCTGATCCCTTTCGGGTTCATCGGGAGGCACTGCACGCCTTGGAGCAGGTGACCCTTTGACGAAGGAAGGTGCTGAGATTGTTGCCAGCCGGCTTCGCTCTGGTCGGGCCGGCAGGTTAGGGCGCTGTCCCCTGGCGCGACACAGGGATCGCTGACGCTCGACCGGGGCGGTTTCCCAGCCTTTACGGCCCGGATGGCAACCTTCCCCAATCCAGGTTCCAACCAGCAGCGAGAACCACGAAGGGCTCGTGTCGATCTCGGAATACATGGTAGCGGTTCGAATTGAACCCCGCCAGAATTTTCTGCACGAAATCAGGTAGTTGATCCAGTTTCCCTATGTTCAACAGGCCATCTTTACTGAGAGGTGCGAAAATTCATCAATAAAATCAGTTATATACAATGATGGATTGGTAGCGGAGGACAGCTGCCGCCAATCCACACACCTACCGGAAATACGCTACAGGCTCCGATTGTTCTCTCGGGCTCTGGCAGCGTAGGTGTGCTTACTGCGTAAAGCTGGAAACCAACGTTCTCGAGTGCACTTTCGCTGACCTGCTCGCCGGGGGAGGAAGGGCTTCATTGTTCCCATCGAGACAGGAATTGTAAAGCCTCACTTTACAAATTTGACTATTTCTGAAACTGGCTATCTTGACAGTGCAGCACTTCAGCCCAAATATATAGCATGCCTTTAGAAAAGTACGGTCTTTTGAAACAAGTGCTGACGCATGCCCGACCCGGCCAGCCGCTGACAGCGGCCTGGCTTGCCGAGCAGGGCGTGTCGGCACAACTGGCCTATCATTACGTTCAGGCGGGTTGGCTCATCAGGCTCGGGCACGGCTGGTTCCTGCGCGCCGGAGATGAACCGGAACTGCTCCTTTCCCTGGCGGCCCTATCGGGCACTTTCCATATCGGCGGCAGGACCGCGTTGGCTTGGCACGGCTACCAGCACAATCTTGCCCATCGCCCCGATACCGAGCTTTTCGCGCAAAGCCCGTTCCGCCTGCCTGAATGGATACAGGCGCATTTTCCGCTCACAGTGCGGAAGCGTCACCTTTTTGACGATCCTGCCCAGGGCGTTGCGCCGTGGCGCGACATGGCAAGTCTGCGGGTTGCCGAACCTGAACGCGCCGTGCTGGAAATGCTGTGGGGGGTCCCGCAGCATCAAACGCTGGAAGAGGCTACCCATCTCGTCGAAAGTCTCTTCGGCCTGCGCGCGATGCTGATGCAGCCGCTTCTGGAAAACTGTCGCAGCGTCAAGGCAGTGCGGCTTTTCCTGAACATCGCCAAACAGGCCTCCCTCCCCATCTTGGAGGAACTCGACATGACCCGGATCCACACCGGATCGGCCACGCCCTATGTACGGCGCCACGCAACCGGCACGATCAGGACCTGACCGTGGATAAACGCTATTTCGAGACCGTGCAGCTTCTGCTCGATGTCGCGCCGCTCATCTTTCGGGGTGGGGATTTCGCCATGAAGGGCGGCACGGCCATCATTCTTTTTCATCGCGACATGCCCCGGCTCTCGGTTGATATAGACGTGGTCTACATTCACGGAGATCGACCGCGCGAGGAAGCACTCAGCGCCATATCTCAGGCACTGGATCAGGCAGCAACCGAATTGGAGCGGCGCGGACTTGCCGTCAGGCGGCAGGCATCAACTGGCACCGGCGATATCAAGCTGTTTGTGCGCCGGGGTCTTTCCGAGGTCAAGGTGGAGGTCAACCCGGTCGGCCGCGGCACGCTGTTGCCCGTGCTCCCGGCCGAACTCTGCGCATCGGCGGCGGATGAATTCAAGCGCACCCTCAGGCTGCCGATCCTGGCCCCTGCGGAACTCTATGGCAGCAAACTTGTCGCCGCGATGGATCGGCAGCACCCGCGCGACTGGTTCGATTGCCTGCTGCTGCGGCAGAACGAAGGGCTGACCACCGACATACGCCAGACATTCGTCGCCTATGTCGCTGCCCACAATCGCCCCATCAACGAAATCCTGACGCCGAACCCGCAACCGCTCGAGGCCACCTATCGCAATGACTTTGTCGGCATGACGCGGGATGAAGTCGGCCTGGAAGCACTTGAGGAAACCCGCATCTGGCTGTTCGAGGAGTTGCCCAGGAGCCTGACACGCACGGAGCGGGAATTTCTCATCGGCCTGAAAGCTGGAGAACCCGACTGGAGCCTCCTGCCGTTTCCCTCACTGCAGCACATGCCCGCCGTGAGATGGAAGCTTGAGAACATTCGCAACCTGAAGCAGTCCAACCCGCGCAAACACGCTGACCTGCTGGCAACATTGGAAGAAAAATTGGAACTGTGAGGACCAGAGAACCGGTCAGTGCAGGCATGCTTGCCGCATGACCTGCTTGGGGATGTCGGTGACGGTCTGCTTTCGGATAGGATATGCAAAGATCAATCGTTTCGTTTATTCGGTGATCCAATTTTAGGATTTGGTACAAGTTCGACCGTCCATGAGATTTTCCAGCTTGGAATCAGCTTTGTTAAGTCTATCCCTTGGCTGTTAGCGGACGAGCAACTGGGTCATCACTGAAATGAAGGATGATGTGATCATCCTCCTCGTCCAGATTACGTGGGGCCATCTCCGCGCCTGAGATTGTCAGGCCATTGTTGAGCCAACTAGCAGGGAAATTTTTTTCACCGTTTCTTTCACCGAGGAAGTATCGAAATTGCGCCTCGGTAATGCGTCCCGCCATAAGATCCAGGAACATCCGTGCAGGAACTCTCACGCTTTCCTGTCGCCCACTACTTGGATCATTCCTATCTCGAAGTCTGCTCTCCATACTCATTCCCAGATACCATCCCCTTGCCCTCGGCGAAAAACAGCCCTGACGGAATAACGACCTTGCCTGATATCCAGCGAAGCGCGGAAGTGGCAAGTCTTCAAGGATTTTCGAGAGCGCCACACACGCATCTTCCCCTGCGTCAGTATAGAAGCCCCGAGCCACCCATTTTCGTTCGCTACTCCCCATTCGCAGTTCTTTTCGCGGGCTCAATGCCACGACGCCGTCGATCTTCCGGTTGTGTAATTGGACAAAGCGGTGAATGATCTGCCGCGCGGAAAAATTTCGGCACCCAGGATCATTTTCCCCGATCCTACCCATGCGGTTCAAAAGGGTCGACCCAACATCAGCGACGACGATGATGCGGACCGTTCCTGTTGCCGCCGCCCGAAGCTGATCTGCCTTTCGACGAAGAAGCGCGAAAAGCGGATTCTCCTCAAGCGAATAGGCCTGCGGCGGCAAGGATGTCCAGATGTTATGGTATCGGATCTGGCGATACTTCTTCCATTCCATTTCTACCAAGAATTCCGGCTCACTTAGAGTTATTTTTTCTGATTTGAATCGATCTTCACGCACCCATTCCCTCAACCTATTTTCCAGATTTTCATTCAACTGAAAATCGAAAGGCGCCAAGACTTGTCGAAAGCTTTGTCCCTCAATGCGTTTTGTGGTTTCGCCGAAACGAAAATAGAGGTGGTGGCCCACCCCCTTGGACAGCCGATTGCAGAAATCGGTAATGGAAAGAGCGACACGGTCCATCGCCTCTTCTGGTGAAATTGAGTTATCCGTGGCCGCCGCGATCTCAACAGCAACTTGCGTGCCCCACACGACGGTCTCGGAGACGGCATCCGGCCGCCGGGTGTCACCCCACCACTCCGGCTCGACGACGACGTCGCCAGTGTTCGCAATCGCCCACAATATCGCCAATTCCATTTCACCCGGCAGTGCCTGATCGACTTTCTTCGATTCGAGTCTCTGAACGAGATCGCAGGCCTTCTCTTGATCGAGATAAGCTGAAAGGTCATCAAGCATCTGCTGGAGTCGGCGCCGGGAGAATACGGGCATCAACAGAACCTTTCAGATGATGATGGGTCGGCGCAGAACTTGCCGGAGTCCGTCACGAACAGTTTGTAGAAGCCTTCGGAATTCTCGATTGCGAACGTGATTGCCTCCATCCGGACGAGGGGAGATGTCGTTTCAATGAAGCTAACAGAATTCGACTTGGAGCAACGCCGGAGTCGCCGGATTCCCTCCCCGGGCAGGTGTATCTACTGCGGTGTCGTTGGAGCGTCGTTGACGGACGAGCACGTGATACCCTTCGCATTGGGCGCCAACAGCCTCGTCCTCGAGAAGTCTTGTTGCTCCGATTGCCAAAGGATCATCCAGAAATACGAGCAAGAGGTGCTTAAGAAGCAACTCGGAGTGTTCAGGGCGCAGGTGGATGCCCCAACCAGGAACAGAAAGGATCGACCTTCCGAGGTTCCGATGCATTTTGTCGAGGTCAACGAACAGGGTCAACCTATACGGAATCTCGGCAAGCGCAGACTCGCTTTGGCAAAGGCGCCCTTGATGATCAGCCTCTGGTCGTCGCCTCTCCCCAAGCTCCTGAATCCTAGCGGCACCGGGTCGGCGCCAATTGGCCAACCTTGGAACTACGTTGATCGGCAGGCTATGGCGAGCATGGTCAAGCAGGTTGCCGAAGAGACTGGAGCCAAGCACGTGGCAGTGAAGGTCGGTGAAGTCAATCGTCGGCACTACCTGCGGTCGCTGGCGAAAACGGCACACGCCTATGCCACCGCCGAAATGGGCTTGGATGCCTTCGACCCGCTGCTTGTAGACCTCATCCTCTGCAGACGCGATGACGTCGAGACCTTCGTAGGTGATCTTCCGCACGAAAGTCCGTTTGAAGCCGATGACTCCCATACGCTCCAAATAGCCATTGGCGAACCCCTCGATGGACCAGGGGCAGGTTATCTCGTCGCCCGGATCGTCCTATATCCAACGCTCGGAAGCCCAGCGCATGTAGTGATCTTGGGACGACCGCGGTAGAGACTGATACCCTTGCGGTCATTTGCGCGCCGCGACTACCCGCTCTATCATGGACACTGCAGCGACCCTTAGTGGACCGGTAGCCGTCGACGGCGCACCTTCGCGGGAACAAGCTCACGCCAGCTCTCAGGTTGGGGGCTGCAGAGCTAGGTGCTCGCTCAGAAAACGTCAATCCGCTCCTCATCGAGCCAGGTTTCGATCTTAATTTGAGCTGCCTTTGGATGTCTGCCGAAGGTGCGCCGGATATTGGAGAGGCTATTGAACACCGACCAGAGAAGCGAACGGCGGGTTTCGTAATATTCGGCGGAAAACCTGTCGGGGCTGAAGGTATGCGCTGGTCCTTGACGCTCCTTTCTTACTTTCCGCAGAGGGGCGATGACAGTGGCGCGAAACGCCTGCTTGTCGTCCCAGATGATCTCTGCAAGCAGCCATTCTTCGAGAAGGTTCAACGAACCTTTGCGTTGCACCTCAATCTTCCCGTCCTTGCGTACTGTCTCAGTTTCGAGAGGAACTTTCCCTTCGAAAAATTTGAGGTTGATACTGTCCGATAGGAGCTTGTCCAGCGCCATGATAAAGCGGTCATAATTCTCGCTTGTAGGACGCAAGAACGTCGTCAGCCCAATCGGGACGTCATCCACCGGAAGTTCGCGGAACAGCGCGGTGCCCCAGATCGCCTGCGACATCTCGTTGATGAGGTCCATTTCCTCAACGATTGCGTAGCGGATCGACCGGTTTTGCCAGAATTCGCCCAATACACTGGACTGAAAATACTGTCGGCACATGCGTACGCCGTCAGGAACTAGATAGCTCATCCAATATTGCTGGTGCTCTGGTGAGAGACTTGTGAGATAGCGGAGGTACACGATCAGATGCGGGACCAGCTCGTCGCGAAAGCCGAGGCCAAATGTTTGCAATGAGACTTTGTCGCGCTCGGGAAAAGTCGCGTCTTGGAACGCCTCGTCCCGGATCGAGAGCCTACCCATGTAGTCGTTGAAGTATACAAGGTAGCGAGGATCGTTGCTGTAGCGTTCGAGCGAAGCCATGTCGAACGCCCGAAATGCAAGTTGCGCTTCGCCCAGAACCAACGCCTTCGTGAACGGGCGATCATTCCATCGCGAGACGTCAAGTCGCTGTTCGATTTCGCGAGAGGACGGATAGAGCGTGAATCGGTTGGGCGGCTCCGTCTCAAGAAGCGGCAGCTGTTTATCGACTGGCGGTTCGGGAAACCGCTTGATGTGCATGTTGCTGTCTTGGCTTGAGAAGACGCAAGAAATGCGGCCGTCAGAAACCAATTTTGCAAGGTGTGAGCGAAGCCGATCCAGATTGGCATCGATGCTTAACAACGCCGCTGCGACAAGCCCGTTAAAGGATTCAGCTTCGGCGCTTTTGATATAGGAAGCGCAGATGATTTCGAGAATGGGATCGGAAGCCATCCCACAGAGTATGTCTACCGGCCAGGCAATGGCAACGGCGATCGATCGACGGTGCACCGCCAATACTTACGGAAGAAACGTGCTAAGCTGACATTTTGCGCCTTGTGCTTGAGCGTTCGCTCGGCAAATAACCCGGTCGACGCCACGAACGGGGCAAGGTGGCGCCATGTGGTTGCTGCTTGCCGCCTTGCTTTTCAAGTGACGCGTGTCCGCCGTAAGATTGCCGCAACTGCAGCGACCAATCAGTCGCGATCGAGGGGGAAGCGAATAGTGGAGACGGCATCGCAATGCGACAACATATTCGGCAATAAACTCTATCAGACGCGCGCCCGAAGCGCATTGCCGATCCTCGTGCGGCAGGCCGGGTCAGGCAAGCCGATCTATTATGAAGCGCTTGCCGCCGAGCTTGGGATGCCAAATCCCCGCAACCTTAACTATGTGCTCGGCAGCATCGGCACGACGCTCAACGAGCTGTCGCGCAAACCTGGTTGGGGCGAAATACCGCATATCCAGTCACTGGTGATAAACCAGCACCGCCGCCTCCCGGGGCAGGGGTTCGAAGGCTTTCTTGCCGAGAGGATGGGCGGGTATCGCAAGCTCTCCCTCGCGGAGAAGCGCGCCTATCTCGACGCCTATTGGCATGAGGTCTACGCCTACCCCTATTGGGCCGAAGTCCTTGATGCCTGCAAATTGGCTCCCGCCACGCCTGTGGCCCGCGGCATCATCGGCAGGGCAAAGATGGGGCGAGGCGGCGGCGGCGGTGAAGGCGAAGAGCACAGGCGTCTCAAGGATCGTGTTGCAAACAGCCCGAATTTGCTGGGGCTTCCCTCGACCGCACGTGCGATCAAGGAAGCGCCGTTGCCCTCAGGCGACAGGATTGATGTGCTCTTCGAAGTGGGCCGCCGATTGGTCGCTGTCGAGGTAAAGTCGAGCATCTCGAACGATGTCGATCTGACTCGCGGGCTGTTCCAATGCGTGAAGTACCACGCCGTCATGGAGGCGGAGCGCGGCGTCACGGGCGCTCGCCATTCGATAGATGTGCTGCTTGTCATCGGCCGGCGCTTGCCCGCCAGCCTGCGGGCACTGCAGAACAGCTTGGGGCTAGAAGTGGTTGAGATAACCGACCTTTGCTGAGTGGCCGTTAAAAGCGTTTAGGGACAAGGGACCGGTTGCGTGGCGAAAGACTGGTTTCGAGAAGCAGAGGGCAGGTCTGGAACGACCGAAAAATGTGGATCCGTGTCCGGAGGTAGCGTTTAGTTCAGCTAGGCCAAGGAGGACGATGTCGCTCTGGCGTGCTCCAGCGGAGGAGATACAACGTTAGGGTATCGAGTCTAGGGACCGCTACCGCCAATCCCCACACCTGCCGGAAATACGCTACAGGCTCCGATTATTCTCCCGGCTTCTGGCGGCATAAGCATGCTGTTAGTCTAAACGGGGTGGGGCTGCTTTCTGCCTATCTGGTTCTGGCCAAAAGCCAAGCAAGACACTGTTTGGCCGACGGCTCGCACGCGGCCAACGCGAATTGACCGTGTTCGCAGACACGCCGAAGCCTTCAGACTGGCGTCTGCTGATGTTGCGCCATTCGCCAGTGCCCATCTTCATCAATGTAGGTCGAGGTGCAGACTGCTTCATAGGTGTCGCCGTCTTCCTTCTGCGCGCGGGCATGATAGGCGAGGACAACTGTTGCCTGACCATAGGTCTTTTCGAACCTTGACGACATGCTGGCAGTCGACCAGCGAGGCGCCTGTCTTAAGCTCTCGACGACATCACCCCTCCGCATAATGCCCATTGGGCCAAAGACCATGACGCAATCCTTAGCCATGAGTTCTGCAAATGCCGCGACGCCGTCGGTCCATAAACGTTGTTCCATACTCCAAAGGTCGGTCATGTTTTGCTCCACAGTTCCGGGTTTTAGAAAATACGCAACACAGTGGTCATGGTTCCGCTCGTCTCACAGCAGCGGGGGTCCTCGCGACCGCCGAATGTTGACACACCCGTATCCACCTTATAATATACCGACGGTCGGTTTATTTAGAAAAAAATGCCAAAAACAGTTGATGAGACTAAGCATGCCGCCCGTCGGCAAATGTTTCTGGATTGTGCAGAGCACCTGCTGCAAACGGTGGGCTACGATCGATTGAGCATTCAGGACATCCTGAATGCGACAGGCGTGTCGAAAGGTGCCTTCTATCATTATTTCGACTCGAAGCAGGATTTGCTCGAAGCACTGGTCGACCAGACATCGCAGGCAATAGCCGAGAATCTTGCCCCGATCAGCGATGACGAGGACCTCGCGGCCGTCGAGAAGTTGCAGCGCTTCTTCGCCACACTTGCTGCATGGAAGTCTGCGCGTCGCGATCTGCTGGAAAACCTCCTGGGTGTCTGGTTAGCGGACGAGAATGCCCTGCTGCGGGAGAAACAGCGCCACGCCATTGCACGGCGGATCGCACCTCTGTTCGCAAGGATTATCGAACAAGGCGCCCGGGAAGGCGTATTCGCCTCGTCTTACCCCGAACAGGAAGGTTGGCTTGTCGTTTCGATCATCCAGGACCTCAACGCTGCGATGGCAAGCCTGATCGTTTCACGCGACCCGCAGGCGTCGGACCAGGCCAAGCGACTGTCGAGCGCCTGCCAAGAGGGGGTTGCTCGTATAATCGGCATCGACCCGCAGACTTTCGCCCTGGTCGAACCGCATTTGCTCTCGGCCTGGTTTGGCTCATCGAATGGAAAGGATTCGCAATGATCGAGCTCATCCTCAAAATCGTGCTCGCGTTGTTCTGTGTGCAAGGGCTCGTTAAGTTTGGAGCCGGGTTTTTGGTGCCATACGAGACAAGGATCGGGCGCATCGGCGCATACTACGAGAACGACGAGCGCGTCATCAGAATCTACGATAACGTCATTCTCGTCATCATCATCGCCATTGTCGCGCTACTCTTGGCGTCGGGGCTGGATTACCTCAATTTCACTGCCGGCTTGGTCGTCGGCATGTTGCTGATTCAGGTCTTCTTCCATCGCTTTGTCAGGGTGCTGCCCGAAGACCGGGCGCCGAAACCACCTGTCCCGCCGATCAAATTGATGTCCTTCGCCATTCAGGATGCGCCACAACTGGCCTGGAGGGAGATCCTCATTATATCTATCCTACTCATTTCGGCCCTCTGGATGCTGCTGACCCATATTTGACATCGAAGGACGCCGATAACCGTCGCCTTGCGGTCCTCGGGTCAGCAAGTGAGCGTTTCGAACGCAATCGGAGTCCCCTATGCGTCCTACTAAATCAACGTTCGCATTCAAGCGACGGTGGGTCCGCACTCAACGGTCGACTTGAGAGTGCTGGCTTCCCAACAGCTGTGCCCCTGCCGAGATAATCAGCTCTTGACTTGCCCGACGTGCAAGCACTTTCCCTGGAACTGGAGAGATTTTCTGAGAATGCTGCGAGGGCGGTCGTTTAAGCGTTTACCTGGATCGATAACCAGCTCAGTAGTCTCGCGGTGGTTTTGGAAGCTGAAAACGAGCACGGCTGGCAATTGCGGCATTTGAAACGCCGCGTTCTCTGGCTACCTCCTGAGTCTGCTTCTCCCAAACCAGCGCATATATGTCCTCGCGCGAGAGTTTTTTTGACGGCGTTTTGGGGTTTTCCACCCAATGGCAAGCAGACATGCATCGTCTTGCTATCGTCTCTAATGCCTCGTTATGAGTGGTTTTCGACATTGGTGATTGATTCTCAATCCCGAAGAGGCAATGCTCTTTCGACAGATTTACGATGTATGATCAATTTTCGACGATCATGAGAGAAAGCCGACATGAAACTGGACATCGGGAAACCCGCCCACTTTCAGGACGAGGCCGTTCCAGAGGGCACGCGGCTCGCAGGGTGGGCCGCTCTCGTTCATGCGCTCGACGTGCAGGTGCCCGTGAGAAAACCCGCCTGCATCTCCGAACGGCACGTGCGCGGCAATCGCCGGGAGGAGGGCATCTGGGAGATCTATGACAAACGGTATCAACCGGACGACACCCTGGATGGACATTTCGGCTTTGCCCTGCGCCATGAGCCGATCGATCTTCTGGTGCTCAAACGCATCCTTGAAGCGGTGCCAGAACAGGACCTCATAGAGTTTATCCAGCGGATACCGACCGGCGCGGTCACGCGCCGCGTGTGGTTCTTTTACGAAACCCTCAGCGGCAAGCAGCTCAATATAGACGACGCCCCCACAGTCACCGCCGTCGACGCCCTCGATCCCGAAGCCTATTTCACCGGTCCAGCATCACTGTCCCCGCGCCATCGTGTGCGCAACAATCTGCTTGGCACGGCCGCGTTCTGTCCGATCATCAGGCGCACGGAAAAACTGGAAGCATTTCTGGCCCTCGATCTTTCCAGGAAGGCGCAGGAAACGATCGGGCGAACGGGCGCTCATGTCGTTTCCCGGGCTGCAAGCTTTCTCCTCCTCGCCGACAGCCGCGCAAGCTTCGAAATCGAGGGGGAGCGCGCGCCTGCCAACCGGCTTGAGCGCTGGGGACGCGCCGTGTTGGAGGCCGGCAAACGCCCGCTCAACCAAACCGAGATCTACCGCCTGCACCGCATCCTGATCGGCGACGACCGGTTCACCGAGATCGGATACCGCAGCGAAGGCGTGTTTCTGGGCGAGCGGGATCATAACCACGATCCACTGCCCGAGTTCATCGGCGCCCGCCCTCAGGATGTTCCCGACATCATGACCGGCCTCAATGAATGCAACAACAGGCTGCGGACCTCAGACGTCGATCCGGTCCTACAGGCCGCCGCGATCGCATTCGGGTTTGTCTATGTGCATCCGCTGGCCGACGGCAATGGGCGTCTGCACCGCTGCCTCATCCACCACGTGCTCGCCGAGCGCAAATACACCCCGCCCGGCATGGTGATTCCTGTCTCGGCCGTCATGCTGGATCGGATCGACGACTATGCCACGACCCTGAAGCGGCATTCCGGTCCCCTGATGGAGTTCATCGACTGGCGCGCGCTGCCCAATCACAATGTCGAGGTCACCAACGACACGGCGGACCTCTATCGCTATTTCGACTGCACCGAGGAGGCCGAGTTCCTCTATAGCTGCGTGCAACGAACCGTCGAGATCGATCTACCGCGCGAGATCGACTACCTTAAGTGCCGCGACCAGGCGCTGACGGCCATCATGAACTTGGTTGAAATGCCCGACCGCATGGCGCAGGACCTCATCATTCATATCCGCCAGAACGGCGGATCGCTTAGCAAGCGTCGCCGCACCGGCGAGTTTGAGAAGCTGCGCGACGATGAGGTTCAGCAGATCGAGGCAATCGTCGCGAATGCCTTCCAAGATTTTGACAACAGATACAGCACAGAACCGTGAGCTTCAGCCAGTACGTTGTTCTTCGGATCGAGCAGATAGAGATCGACCACGACGTGGTATGGCGGACGGGTGCATCGGTGAAAGCGCGCCGGGTGAAGATGAGAACTACGTCTACGCTATACCTCTCTAAATTCGGAGGTCGCAATCGTACTGGAAATCGCTGAAATCGCACCGACTTCTAGTCTTCTCCCCCACCCAAATGTGCATTGACACACAATTGCAGTCGTTTCGTTCCCGTCGAGATGAGCGTCACGCCCCGGTGACTGGCGCCGCCGCCCGCGATTGCATCTTTCAGTCGGGTCGCAGCTTTGAGGCACCTCGGATCGACAAGAAATGAGTCCTTGGTCTGAGCTGCCGATCAGGATGCGACTGTGGCCGACGCATCGCGCTACTACTGCAATCGGAGGGAACTCACACTTAGGGAGAGAGTACGACCCGGAACTTTGCCTGAGTGGTTTTGAGCAGATAGAGTTCGGTCGTTGCCAACAGCCGCAAAGCGTCATCGGTAATGGAGGCAACCGAGCCTCCTGGCTGGACAAGTATCATCTCGAAATCGAGTTTCGCGCGACGCGACTTTTCCTTGAAGTAGGAGAGGTCTTTGATGTTGCCCTTCAGGAAGCGGTCGTGGCCGTCGCGGACCCAGGTTTCCTGCCGCCGCTTCAGGTCGTGATAGAGTGTCGGAAGGCCGGCATGCTTTGCTACAATGCTCTTCTGCGCTTGGCCGCAGACAATGTAAAAGTTCCGGATATCCTGCGATACCCGCGCTTCATGGGCGCCCTTGCAGTGGACGAGGCATAATCGTATTGTGTTGTCGTCTACGTCTTTCAGGCACACGAGGTCAGCAGCCTCGCCGTGGCCGTCATCGTTGAAGATGACGTCGAACTCGCTCTTGAGCTGCTCAAACGTCCGGAACTGGATTGTTTTCTGGTCGCCGGTCTTGTGCATCGACTCCTTGTTCAACTCAATGCCATCCCAATTCCACGCCTCTAGCTTTTCGCGCTGGTAGAGCCCGGCATCCAGCTTCACCGGAATATGATAGCAGTTGTAGGAGTAAGTTCCGTCCGCATAGCGAACGATGAAGGGATCCTTTTGGAGGTACTCCTCCAAGGGTACGGGGGGCAGTGTGCCGTGCCGGAACTTGATAGCAGGTCCGGAGACGTGGTCGTGGTGGTATCCGCCCGGAATCTCCTCGTTGATGACTAAGGCATATTCGGACGTCGCGCCCTCGGTCTCGATGCGGAAGACTATTTCGCCGTGCGATCCCACATCGCCGAGATTCAGATCGACGGCGAAGACGGGAACTTCTGACGAACCGAAGATGACGAATTGCCGATCGTTGAAACGCATTTGCGCCTGCTCACCCCACTGGGCAGATATCGGTGATGCAGAGTACGGCTTCGCCAACTCCTCCGGGCGAAGGAAGTCGCGGACGATGTTGCTCTCGCTCTCAACTTCGGACGAGACCTTCGACCACGTCGCAGCGGTCCACTCGATCCAGTCTGATATCGTGCCGGATTTTTGCTGCCAGACCTTCCCGCGGCGCTGGGTTCCTCCCCAGAGGACGCGTTCTCCGTCCTCGTATCCAAGGCAGGCAAGATTGTTGAGCGAAGACTCCGCCTTTTCGATGCTGGCGAGCCCCTCCGTAACATTTGGCCCAAAATACGAGGTGAAACTGATCGCGCCGATGCGCGAAGAGCCAAGACTTTTCACCAGTGGCAGTTCGACATTGTTCAGAATGTTAAAGATGGGCGCGCCCGATACCAGCGTGGTGTCCTCGTTCGTGACCGCCTTGGCGAGCTTTTCGGACCGTAACGCGTCGTAGTTGCTCGCAAAGAGGCAAAGCCCTCCGGCAGCCTTGTCCCACTTGAGGATCAGGAGGTCGTAGATAGTGTCGTACACATTCTGGTAATTGCCCCAGGTCACGTCGCTAGAACGGCACACCACGGCGACGAGAACGCTGTCCTGTTCACTGAGTGCGTGCCAGCTCTCTGAGTCTTTCTGAAGCACCGACTGGAAAGCCAAGGGGCTCCAGTTATCGCATTTCGTACGGAAGAGCTGCGCTGAAAGTGCCGGTCGGAGGTTCCAAAGCGAAAGGTTCGCATGGAGATCGCCAGACTCTTTAAGCGCAAGCACCACGTCCTGCAGCCGCAGTTCCTGCGCAATTCTTTCCTCGCTCAAGCGCTTGATGAGAAGATCCCAGTCGGCTCCTTCTGCGTACAGGTCGGCAAGCTTCGCCTCGGCATCGGGGTCGGCAATGTTAGCAACGACCGAAGCTTCGCCGATTTTGTCGGCGGGGCCTTTGCGGGTAAAGCGGCCGATGAACTGAAGTGTCACGGCCAGCGACTTATGTGTGTCGTGAAGGGCCGCGACCTTGAGTTGAGGGAGGTCGAATCCTTCACCCAGCATGTCGACACAGATGACGATCCGGGCTCCTTCGGCCCCTCGATCGAAGAGCTGGGTCATAGCCTCGCGATTGATCAGGGTGCGTCCGGGACCAGAGTAGACGACCACCGGTTTGAGGTGTGGCGCGAGGCGCTGGTAGATGCGGCCCACCGCTTCGGCCCGGTCCTTTGACGACGTCCGCGCCATCAGCAGGTGATCGAGCTTCAGGTCGTCCCGGTCATGTCGGAGCGTCGCAATAGCTTCCTTGGCAATCGCAACATCGCGAGCTTCCTCGTCCCCGTATTCTTCGATCGTCTTAAGGTTTATAGGGCGGTAGTAGCCCGCTGCCTGGGCATCACCGAGCTTGTAATTGAAGATGATCTTGCCATCGACCCGCTTGCCATCGCGCCGGAACGGCGTTGCGGTGAATTGAAGAATACGTTTTGCAGCGAAGTGCTCCCGAACGCCCTGCCAGGTTCTGGCAGTGATGTGGTGCGCCTCATCTACAATGAGATCGGAGCATGCCTCTGCGAGACGGCGGACGACTTCGGCATCCGAGGCCTCGAGTACGTTCGGAAGGGCAACGATTACGTTGGCATTCCGGATGATCATCTCCAGTTCGTCCGTTGACCTGATGCCGGTCGTGATGATCGCGACGCGGGGCTTCGCGAGGTCGTGGGTGATGACCTGGGCCTCTGGCAGGACGCCGAGGCTGATGAATTTGCCGGCAATCTGGCTTCGCAGTGCATCGCTGGGAACGAGGACGAGTGTGAGTCCAAGTCGTCTATAGACGAGCGTTGCCAGCATAGTTTCTGTTTTGCCGGTGCCGGTCGGAAGGACGACGGTCGCTGGTTCAAAGGTTGAGCCGACTGCAAAGTGAGCGGAGATCGCGTGCAGCGCGCCGATCTGCGGTGTACGCAGGCCTGGAAGGTTGTGCTCCTCGTCCTCGGTCCGAAAATCGAACCTGTTGATCCATGATTGCAGGACCTTTTCCGGCGTGTCGGTGTAGGTCGCCAATTCGCCTTGAGAATCCCATTGGATTTCAAAGGCCTCAGGAAGGTTGTCTGGGTCGTCTACCTCTGGCGCCACGACCACGGGCAGCGGCGCGGATATTCGGCGCGCCCCCTTTCGACGAAGGAGAATCTCGCGGTACGGAGGACTGAGTTCGGTGGTGATGAGATCGTGCCCCTTGACCTGTGAGGAAGAGATCCGGGCTTTGGTGGAAGCGCCGCCAAAGACACGCTGAACAATACGGTTTCCGCCGACTTTCAGGCCGCGATCCGGCAGTGCTGGGAAATCAAGGGTGCCGCGCCAAGCAGCGAACAGACTCATGTCGCAATATTCTCCGAGAGGACCCAAGAATGCGGTCGCCGGGTCGCTAACGCCCCGCCCCTAGTTCCGCGCTTATATTGCGCGAGGGCGAAGGGGTACCTTTAGCTTACTTCACCCGCGCGGCCCCGAATCGAAATGCGATTGCCATCGTCTCGAAGTTGCATAGCACAGATATGGGCCGTCCTGCCCACGATGCACAAACCCAGCAAAGCGGACATCACGACCCTCCCAGTGCGCATGGCATTGACTCATATAGAAATGTGAACTCAACTTCGACACCGAGTCGAGGGGGAGAACGCTGCTGGGGCTGGTCGTCGCGCGGAACTCCAGGAAAGTTGAGAGCGCGAATGCACGGGCCTAAGATACTTGCTCGAACGTTGTCCTCCACGAGCCGGCGCGACCGCTATGGCAATATCTGGCAATACCATTCTCGCAGCGACCATCACTCGAAAGTTGCCTGTTGGGGCGTGATTTTCGACTTGCTGGCGACGACGCCCTTGCTGCGGCGGCATGTCGAAGCAGGTGTTATCTGTTTCGGCATCAATCATGAGATGCGCGACTTCGTGCATGATCGTAAGAAGAATCTCGATCTGGTCCTCTGCACACCGAGCGGAGCTGCGACCGACAATACGCTTGAGGGGATCGCAGCTAGCTACGAAATTGAATTGTCCGAGGCGGAGCGCACGATCTTAGATGGTCTTCCGCGACTAGTTCGAGCTCCTGTGGGTTCGGTAATTATGGCGCTTGAGGCCAAAGCGTGCATGACAGCACATCAGCGGGCATTGCCTCGGCTCTACGACGAGCTAAACTCCTCGCATCTCACGGTACATGGAGCGAGTGAGCAAGCCATCGCCGTAGGGTTCACAATGGTAAACATCAGCGAGCGCTATCTCAGTCCCGACCTGAACAAGAAGAACCGCGCGACCGACCCGGAATGGAGCTCCCACAAGCAGCCGAGGGACGCCCAACTCGCCATAGATAAGATAAAGCAATTGCCGCGCCGCTCGAAGGTCGGGGATGTTGGTTATGACGCGCTTTCGATCGTAGTGGTAGACATGCCGAACGACGGGATGCCGGTCGAATTGGTCGAGAACCCACCGGCTCCGCGGCAAGGTGAAATCTACCACTACGACACGATGATCGCGCGCCTATCAGGAATCTACGCAACCCGTTTCAAGGATCTTGCCTAGTTTGGAGTGGACTCGATCCTTCTCACATCCCCAGATGATCGCTACGCGATAACCTTCTCTCCTAAGATTGATGATCGCTTGAGCATCCCTGCGCCGATTATCGCGAAACTTCGCCGTCCAGAAGTCTGTGTTAGTTTTGGGGATTGTTGCCTTCCGGCAGCCGGTGTGGTGGTGCCAGAAGCAACCGTTGACAAATATGGCCCAACCACGAGTGCGGTTGGCGAAGTCGGGGCTGCCTGGAAGCTGCCTGACGTTCTTGCGATAGTGAAGACCCAATTCGCGTAAGACGATGCCGACCATCGTCTCGATTTTCGTTCCCTTCTGCTTCACATGAGCCATGCGCGCGGACGTGGCGGGGTCTGGCTGCGGCACCTTCATTCCGCGGCGATCGCAACAGCCATGCCATTTGCGCCCTCAGGCATCTCCATGCGTTCGAGATGGTCCCGGAGGCGATCCTGGAATCCATCAGCGAACCGGAGCGTAGCCCGCTCGGTTCGGGAGAGGAACCCCCGCGTCGCGCGCGCCGACAATGGCTTGCCGCGATGCTTGAGGAAATCCGTTAGGGCTGGTCTTGCGTCCCAGCGCGGATAGCCATTGATGGAGACCGCGTACCGTCGATTGCCATCAAACCGAGCGGCCTTTGGCCAACGGCCGTTAGCAGGCAAATCACCGTCTCGACCCGCGTCATAGGCTCCCGGCTCGATGAGCCGGCCGCCCAACCACTCGGCGACGGGGACCGTGACCGCGTTGCCAACGAGTGACCAGCGAAGCGACGCCCGCCCGACCGTCTCCGCCGGCGAAGTCCAATCTTGGGGAAAGCCCTGAAATCGCTCTGCGTCGCGGATATCGGGCGTGATGACTTCGCTCGAAGGTAGGAGGATCGCCGGTGGCGATGCAATGCCAACGGTCGAGCCATTCTTGAGCGTGGGTATTGCATCAGGCGCCCAGCCAAGACCACGTACGCCCTCCGTCCAGTAGAAGCCATGCGCGCGCGCATCCAGATCGGTCGGCGCCAGCCGGGGCTCCACCTCGTCGGCCAGGACGATCGAAGCAGGGTCGATATCTGTCGTCGTGGCGACAAAGAGGACGCGTTCGCGCCGTTGCGGCAGGAACGAAAGGCTGTTCACGACGCGATAAGCCCAACGATAGCCACGCTCCTCGAATGCGTCGATCAGGATGCGCATGGCGCGTCCTTTGTCCAACTGAAGCATGAAGGAGACGTTCTCAAGCACGACCCACGGGACGCGCCGTTCGTCGAGCAGCCGAAAAACCTCGCCGACCAATCCTGACCGCGCCCCCTCAATGCCGGCCGTCAGCCCAGCCTGGCTAAGATCCTGGCACGGAAAGCCGCCGACGAGCAGCTCGACTTCCTGGGGAAGTGCCCTCAGATCGCAGACATCACGTTCACAGGGCACCCCGGGCATCCTGGCCGCGAGCACCGCACGCGCGGGCTCCCAGATTTCACAGAGCAAGGTCGTCTCGTGACCAGCCGCTGCGAGACCCCGCTCAAGCCCTCCGATGCCTGCAAACAATCCTGCAACCTTCAAACTTCTTCTCCATTTCATCCGCCGAATCGATGGTAGCGGGAAATTCTCCTTGCGAAAAGTTCCGATTTTGTTCCGGCCCCTCACTCCAACCTCGATGCGAAGAAGGTGCCGTTCGGGCCATTCTCGACGAGAAATGGCGCTTCCACAGCGTGAAGCTGGTCGGCGATCGGAGCCAACGGGTCAAACGCGACCACGCCGGAAGTTCCCCACGATCCCACGCCCTGGTCGAAAAAAATAGTCCCTGAGCCTTTGGACGTACGGAAATCGAGGCGACGGCGATGAGGAACGTCTTGATGAAGAGCAAGCTTTGCGGTGGGGGTGACACGACCGAGGAGATGCTGGAACACGATGTTGCGATCAGCGACGTCCGGCCAGTCGTCCTTTAAAGTCTTGCCGATGCGGGGACGGCGATTGTCACGACGTTGTATCAGCGTGTCGACAAAAAGCGCAGTGTTCGTGTCGGAGAATCCCGCCAAGAGTTCGGTAACGAGCCGCGCGACCAATGGGCTGAACAGGTATCGATCGGAATAGCGCAGCTCGATGCAGGGCACGGAAAGGACGGTTGCTAGCGTCTCGTTGCGGCCGACCATGAGTGCCTTTAGTCGCTGGCCGAAACCACTCACGGGGCCATCGAGTTCGGCATCCAGTTCAAAGATCGTTTCCCGCACGCGCTCGACGAGAAGCGATCGCGAATCGATCGGTTTCGCTGGATCGCGCGTTCGTTCCAACGTCCCGTACACCACGGGAGCATCCGACGTGCTCGCCCAGCTGGAGCCAATCCGATATGCGTTGCGGTCAAGCGACCGCCAGCCAATGGCTCGGTCGACAGCCGTCACAACCGCCAGCATTTCGGCGTCTACGTTTGGTAGAACACAGAGCGATGCCCGAGCCCGTTCGATCCAAAGAGCAATACGCCGCCGAGTGACAGCGTCGGCCCGCTCCAAAGCTGCTTCGTCAACTTCGACGGTAACGCTACGATCGCGAGCTCCCCAACGTTCAACGACGGGCGCCATCGGCCACGCGTCAAAATCCCACTCCGTCGGATCGCCATGCAGTACGACGCAAAGTTCGGCCGCTGGATCGGTTGCCATTCGCTCGTTCAGCGCATCGGCAAGCGCCGCGGACTCGTAAAGGGTCGCGGGTCCGAACAACCGATGTTCCGCGGGAAGTGCTATGCGCGAGAGCGTCTCGGTCAAGAGGGCGAACGCAGCAGCCCGGTCAGTTGCTTCGACAATGTGCTGTGCATCAGGGGCGAGGACGCAGCGGGGGCAAATGCGCTCGGCATCCGGATCGCCGCATCTGCCCGCAAGAGTGCAATCGATAAAGGTTCGTGCATCGCGAAGGAGGCCAACCGGATCGCGCGCGATCGTGGCGGAGAATCCGGCACCACCACTTGCCCGATCGAAAATGACGGCGCTCCAATTGTCGCGTCCCTGTACGTTGGGCGCCGGGGGCGCCGCGAACCCCATTTCGTCGGCATCAACGCCAAGACGCTTCGCCACCGCTTCGCGTAAGGCGAGTGCAATCGTTAACGCGACGTCTCGCGAGCGGCAGTCGTAGAGCTGGATCTCGCACAGGTCGGTCCGAATCTCATGGCCAAGCATCAGGTTGCGAGTGACGGCATAAGGCGCAAATTCGGGCGCCCCACTGCACGTGAGACCGTCGATGGCAGTCGGAGCGCCACGCAGCGGCTTATGGCCGGAAAGTCCAGGACCGCCCGAAACATCGATCTCGGCTTCTGCCCGGCCGCAATGTAGGCAAAGTGCGTAACCATGGCCGTGCTCACCGCGGTTGAACCAGAAGACCGTGCCATCCGGGCTCGCACGTACCCGCCCGACCATCGGATCCGGCAATGATCGCCAAGGCGTCTCGCGTGCCGAAACCCAAGGATCGACCACTTTGCCGCCACCCACGTCTGATGGGTCGTCGTGTATCTTGAAACGGACGTCGACGGAGAAGCCCCCAGGGCTCAGATAGCGCAGAGGGACTAGGTTGCTCGAGCCACATTCGGCGCAAGGTGTCTGTTCGATTGCCGAAGGTTTCGACGACAGGGCGCCGCAGGTTTTGCAGGACCACATCGTCCTCAGACTTTGGATCTCACGCAGACCCGCTTCGGACACGGGCCGTTGCCAATTGAGCGTAACACCGGCCGACTCACGCACGACACCATCAACGACGATCCCACGGCCGGGTGCATATTCGTAGATACCGATCTCGCGAGAGCGCGAGGGATAGCCTCGACCGAAACTGCGCTCCTGGGGCTCACCGCTTTGTTCGTCCGCCCGAGCCTTCGCCGCTTTCTCGCTTGCGGTCTCCGTAACGAATTGCACGACGTCGGTGGGAAACCCGTACGAAGGTAAAAACCCTCGGCCCGCCAGTTCCCCTAGTAGGTATCCGCGTTCGAGGCGACGGCGCTGGAGCTCACGAGCCTTGTTGATCGCGGCAAGTTCCACGTCACCGCTGGGATTCTCAGCGACGGTGGACGCGAGCGCCTCCCATTCCGCCCGAAGTTCCGTCGTGATCCGATCCATGCGAGTACGAAGAACCTCGATGAGGTCCCAACCTGGCGTGACGGGCGTTCCCGCGAGCAGAGTTGTCAATCGGGCCATCAGTGTCGCGTCCGATGGAACCATGTCGAGCCATGCCAAGAATGCAGCGGCGGGGGAGCCTCCCATTTGTGGAGGTGCCTCGACGCCCAGCGCGAAGAACGTGCCGTTGGTAAGTTTGTGCAGTTCGGTCCCCAGGCCTGACAGGAAGCGAGCAAGGAGGAGTGCCGCGGCGTGGCGTCTCGCGATAGTCGGGCTTTCGAGACTGACTCTCGGCGTTCTGACCTGGCGCTCAAGATAGTCGAGCGGGTTTGCGAGGGTCATCCGATCGAGAGGACGATCCCTGCACAGCGTCAGGCCTACGGCTATCGGTTGGCGTTGGCGACCTGCTCGACCGACACGCTGACGGTAATTGGCAATCTCCGGCGGTGCGTTGGTGTTGAGCACCGCTTCGATACTTCCGATATCGACACCCATTTCCATCGTGGTCGAGCAGCCGAGGACGTTGATCTTGCCCTCCTTGAATTCTCGCTCGTAGCGCCTGAGTGTCGTGCTGGCCTGCTGGGCCGAATGCTCGGCCGCTCGGAGCCACTGCGAGAACTTTGCCGCCCGATCTTGTTGGTCGCCCCATCGGCCCATCGCGCGAAGATCAAGGATCGTGGGATCAGTCGCCAGCCAATCATCCATCGTGGCTTCGTCGACAGCATGTCCGTCTGGGTCGCGGCGCCAGGGAAACGGCAGACGTGGAAGCGTGATCGGTACGGCCATGGGGTGGATGCCGTCCACGTCGTAAGGGCTCCTACCCCTCAGCGTCGTGTCGAGAACGCGTCGGGTCGTGGGGCACCAGAATGCCTTCTCGATCTTCCCTACAACGAGATTATCGAACTTGAGGCGGAATCCATTGTCGGTCTGCACCATGAAGCGTTGCAGAGCTCGCCAGGCATCGGTCAGGACGTCGCCAACCTTGTCCTTGTCGACCCGGTTGTCCGGGTCGAGCTGTAATGCCTGGAACAACAGCCGAACGACGCGAGTCAGACGGATTCCATAGGGATTCGGCCAGAGGCGTACATAGCGACTTGATTGTTCACCCGGCGCCCACGGCTTGACTTCGATATGGCTCTGGCGACGGTCGATCCAATTCAACCACCACCGAGGGAAATCGAGTGCGACGTTGGTGCGCAGGAAATGGGTAACGAGCAGGCGTAGCAAATCACGCCAATCGTCGTCCGATAATCCCACAGCGCGCGCCGACGTGGGGACGTTCACCGCCGTACCGTCGATTCTTGGGAGCTCGAAGCGGAAAAGACCGAGAGTTTCTGCGGAGTTGGCCCGAACCGGTCGCCGCATCACCTCTCGGAAGAGAAGGAACTCCGCAAGAGTTTCGGTATCCTCAAAACGATCGTCGCGATTGCTCGTCGTCCAAAGGGCCCTCAGGAAATGATCGACGGTCGAGTGCCCAGCCAAACGTCGGACGAGATCGCGCCACGGTCTCGCGACACCGCGGACCATACCCGTTCGCTCCCGCTCAAGCTCGTCCGCCATCCCCATGAGCATGGGATCGTCAGGATGCTTTCGTAGACCCGCGATCTTGGCATCGATCGCCGCCAACGCCTCGGCGTCGACGCCTGTCTGCTCCTGGACAAAATGATAGATGAAGCCGCGGATGAAGGTGCGTTCCGACGCGATCTGGACATTGGCGGCATGCCTTGCCGTGCCTTGGCGGGCATCGGTGAAGGTGATGAGCCGGCGCCCCTCGAAGGGGAGGGGATCTCTGGAGACGGGTTCAGGCGACAGGTCAGCGAGGAACCCGGGGGTGATCTGTGCCATGAGGAACGGCGCGCCAGCCACCACCGGCCGCATGGCGCCGCGCTTCGGATCGACGCGACTGGGGGCCTTCGTACAGTGCGGACACTCGGAGATGTCCCGGCTGGCCGCGAATGCGATCTGTGGCTTGGCCTCGCCCTCGATGATGCCTGTCCTGAGATCGATACTCAGATGGGGGGAGCCGGCCCTTGGCGGCAGCGTCAGATATCGGCGTGACACGATAGTGGGGGCGGCGGCCGTGGTAGCTCCCTCTTCCCCTTCATCTTCATCGGCATCACTCGGATTTTCCCGTTCGAGCGTCTGTTCGAACTCGTCCTCGTCATTGCCGTCGCTCCACGCGGCGATCCGTGAGCCATCGTCAAACTCCTCGGCTCGAAGGGCACCGTCGCCGCAAAGAGTACAGCAGACCCATTCAAGAACAATCGACCCGCAGTGGGGGCAGTTCTCCCGAGCTTCGGAGAAAATCGACCCATATGCCCAATCGGAGCCCTCTTGGCGCGACGGGCTCTCGGTACAGTCGGGATTGATGCAGGTCCACAAACCCGCAACCGTCCTGTGAAATAGATGGATACGTGTGGGAAGGATGGAATCATTCCCGCTGGCAGCCATGGCGGGATCGGCTAAGGGATCCTTTGCTCGTGCCGCTTCGACGAGGAGTTGCGTTGCGTTGGTCGTACTACCGCCGAGCTTAGAGACAACCTCCGACCAACCGCGCCATGAAAAGATCTTGCCTGAGCGGAGCTCTTCACGCGTGGCGCGCAAGCGAGTTGATTGGGCTAACAAACGACCACTTTCCAATGGGTCGAGGTCAGTGAGCACGCTCGGCTGCAGCAGGCGATCGTCAAAGTGCGCTGGCTCGGGCGGTAGTGGCGCACGGCGCCCTTCAACCACGTGTATCGCGTCGGCCGGTGCACCCGACAGGTCTTGCAGAAAACGGCGAAGATCTGTCCTTGCGTTCGCTCCACCAATCGTTGCCGAAGTCGCTACATAGCGGATCTGATCGGGTGTTCGGCCGAATGCGAGCGCAACCCGACGCAGGAGTAGCGATATCTCGGCAGCCTGTGCGCCCATGTAAGAATGGGCCTCGTCGAGTACGATGAAATCGAGCTTTCCTTGCGATGCCGCCAAGATCGACGCGTCGTTTTGGCGGATAAGCATGTACTCGAGCATCGTGGCATTGGTGACGAGGACGGGCGGCGGAGACGCACGTAAGGCTGCCCTATCGCCAACGCGCCAGGGCTTCTCCGCACGCGCGGCGGCACGCACTGTCTCGGGCGTCTCACCATTGTAGAGACAGTACCGAAGTGTCCCCTCAAACGGCTCGAACCACCGGTGAAGACGCTCTTCTTGGCTACTGATCAGCGCATTGAGCGGATAGAGCATGAGCGCGCGCACGCCCTCAAGTGGTCGCCTGCCACCATCCGATTGTCTCACCAAGCGATCGAGGATTGGAACGAGGAAGCACTCGGTCTTTCCGGAGCCGGTGCCACTAGAAACGATGACGGAAGAAGGATGTTCGTTCGTCAGGTGTCCCCAAGCTTCTGCCTGATGCACATAGGGCGGAAACGATACGGATCTGAGCACCTCGATGGTTCGGTGGTCGAGCAACCCTGGCTCAAGTGCGCCCCAGCCGCCTTCCAGTGGCAGCCAAGGAAACGCGCCTTCCAGGAAGGGTTCCGCTATCAGTGATCCGGCAGCACCTGCGGGCGATCCCCAAGTATTTCGCAAATGGTTGAAGAGGGTACGTGACTTAGGGCGCAACATACCAAGGATGGCGTCGGCAGCCTGCTCTGGCAAACGCATCATCATGCGGTCGAAATCTATCATCCTGGTCTACCTCCAATCGTCGCATTGCTGCGAAGGACACCATCAATGCCTATCGGCAAGACCGCTTCGAAATATTCGGGGTCGTAAAGCCAGGCGTCGCGGCAACGGCGTCTTTCGCCCTGATCGAGGGTCATGCGTCCGCTCGCATGATCGGCGACGGCAAAGGGTACGGCGATGACGTCCGCGAAGCTCTCATCATAAGGTGCCCAATACGATTGCTGCGCCGCTCTGTTTTCAAGCCTGAGCAAGCTCCGTGGCGGTGGATCGTTCTCATCGTGACGACCGATCAAGCGGTCGATCTCGCGCCGTACTCCATCGCCCTCGCCAACCTGCAAGAAATGGACGGCGGCGCCATCGATCGACTTGTTCTCGCGTGTCATTTCGCCAGCGATGCGCATCAGAAAGACTGCTTTTGCATGGCCCGCCAACTCCGGCCGCAGACCTACGATATCGCCGAGAGCCGTGAGGATACTGCGGTAGACGATGCCGGTGTCGATGCCGAGCTGGGACAAGCGTGCGCTGGCATGATCGATCCGAGCCGAGAAGGCGCTCAGCCAGTCGGCTATGGTTGTTGCGGACCACAGGAACGGCAAGTCGCGCTGCAGGTCGAGCAGTGCCGCGCGCTCATCAAGCGATTCGCATGACGCGAGTAACAGCGTAGCAAAACCGGGCCAATGGTCGAGCGCCTTCAGCGCGTCGATCGATGAGACAGGTAACCCCTCTCGCCGAGAAAGGATTAGAAGGTCGATAATCTTACGGCGGTCTCCCGGCACGATCTGATCCGATTGAGAATATGCCTCAAGGAGCGCCGCCGCACGTTCCGTGGGCGTATCTATACCGATGGCCCGCTCGAGTAAGGTCTCTTCTTCCGCAGATGCTTTCACCACCGCAGGCACGATCCTGGGTCGAATCTTCGCGCCGTGCCGTCGTCGACCGTAGATTAGCCAAGGGCCCGGTGGAAGCTTGCTGCTCAATTCGTCACGGATCACGGTTAGGCTTGCGGGAGCCACAACTGGCACCGAACCGGCGGCCGGATGCGCGAGCGCAATCCCCTGGAGATCCAGCCCATGGGTTGTTGCGAGCACGGAAAATGCGTTGGACGGGGGAACGTCGAAAGGATCGATGTCCTCGGCGTACCAGCGCACGTCAGCGATGTGTTCAGTGCCACCTATCGTGCAAAGGCTGACGCGGGCGTCAAGGCTCTCGGAGCTGCCGAGGAGGTGCGTGATCGCATCGGTAAAGGCAGAGAGAGGAACCTCCCCGACGATGGACCGTGTAATCGTCAAGCGCGGCGTATCGTTCGCGCGCAGTTCCATGCACAGAAATACCTCACGCGTTGCGAGGATGCGCAACCCCTTCAAGCCATCAACCGAGAAGCTTGAGCGCGGCGGGATGAGGGTGTCGTTGCTATCGATAAGGCGCAGGTCGTAGCTGGGATCTGTATAGGTCAACGCGAGTTCGGCATCCCAGCGCGCCCTGAGGGTGATTATTGCCGTTCCCGTCGGAGAGCCGAGCCGAACGATCGCCACATCGCCATCAAACCCCACCTCTAAATCGGTCGCGCCGCGAGCAGCGAGCCGCCGCGTTCCCAGCCCTGCGATCCGAAGCTCCCTTCTACTTCGATCCGCTACAACGTTGAAGGAAGACGGCACGATCGAGGTCCCAATCACGAATCGAAGCTCGTCGTTCTCGATCACGGCAAGATCCACGTCGCCCCATGGGATACCATCTTCGAATAGCCGCCACGTTCCCCTTCCGCGGGGGCGCCAGTAAAGCGCGCGGCGATTAGGTGCAGCGAGGTGGCCGTCTCGTTCGATCCACAGCTGTGGTACGCCGCAGAACACGGTCTCGCGCACATTGCGGACGAGACCGCCTACGAGAACGGGGCGCGCATCGAGGTCGCGCTCCGCCGACGTCCTCCACGACCAGCGTGCGCCGCCCAAGGTGAATGTTGCAGAACCGCTGAAGCTGACCACACGACGATGCGAATCAATGCAGCGTCCAAGGTCAGTGAATCCAGCCGAGAACGAAACCGCATGAAAATGCTCATCGTGGACGGCTAGTGCGAGCATGGGACGGCTCGTTCGGACGGGTGATGCCCCTAGGACGCGCAGCCTGGTCGGGGATTCGTTTTCGTCGATCTGCTCGATCTGGAGCGCTATGACGGGCTCGTGTAGCGGCTCCCCTCCAGTGGGGATAAACTCGCCGACCGTGGTATTGCCCGACTGCACGAGCAGGCGCGCCTCTTCTTCCAAAGCAAGTGGTGCATCGAATTTGGCTACGAACGCGCGCAGTTCATGTACCGGCGCCTCGTCATTCTCGAACGTCTCGATGGCAGCAACTGCGATCAACTCCTCGCAAAAAGGAGGACGCGGAAATATCCTGAGTCGACGGCCCTCCCGGACAATCTGGGCGATTGACGACGGCAAACGCCGAAGGTCGATTCGCCCAGAAAGTCCGAGCGACGCCCGTGCCCGCCATTCATCGCCGACGCGAACGAGATGTCGGCCTACGTCGAGGGCCGCATCGCCATCGTCTCGAAGGCGGACGACCTGGTCGACCATCGACCGAATGTCCTCATATTCGACATCGAAGGGGAGTTCGGCCCGCCAACCAGGTCTGTTCTGATCGAGATAATCGACCGGATCCCCGCGCGCATCTGGTGGTGGCAGCGAAGCGCGCAACGCGACGATGTTCTCACAGAATTCGATTGCCGGGCCGAACAGCGCCTGGGCCAAACGGTCAGAGACACGCCAAGCCTCGGCGGTGACGGCGTCTCGAATAGAGAAACCCCTCTCGGCGCACAGCACCGAATACTTCAGCCAAGACGCGATTCGCGGATCCTCACGAACAGCTGCAACCGGAAAGCCGGCTTCACGTACGATGGCGAGGAGCCGCTCGCCCCCCGACGGCTCGGGCCGGCGCCACACACGCAGGCCGAGGCTAACCATGCTTTCTACATCACGATATTGGATTGTGGCATAGGGTCCGTAGTCGAAGCCGATGGCTCGTAGTGGGCGAATCCAATCCCAATGCCCGCCGCTCCGCTCACGTCTGAACCATTCCGCCACGTGAAAAACGACAAGGGCTGCCCCATCACGGTTGTGGATGGCAACAGGTCCATATCGCCGGAGGATCGCGCTGATCCGGTCGAAGTCGGCGCGCGCGAATTTGTAAGCATAAAGCGGACGACCGTCGGGATCCACTAATCCCCGCGGCTTCAGCAGAGACTCTAATCCGCCCTTGAGCTGCGTGTGTTCCCCCAAACCCGCCCCCCTAGTACTAATCCGCTCCATTACCCTCAGCCCATACGTTGACGATAACACGAAGATTTGCCACGGCTAAAATGCCTTTTGGGATGCGACGGTGATCGCCCTCGACATGACGGCGCATTGGACGCCGACGGTGCGCGCCTATCTCGGTCGCGTCACCAAGGCCCATATCCTCGCAGCGGTGCGCGAGGCGCTTGGCGGCGAGGCGGATCGCGGGCAAGAAGAAGCAGGAGATGGCGGAAGCCGCCCAGCAGCTTCTTGCAGGAACCGGGTGGCTCCCGCCCGTGCTACGCACCGTGCAGCCCGCGTGGCTGGACGAAGTACCAGTGGCAGGCGTCGCCGAGGTCGAAGATCAGGCAGAAGCGCAGGACGATGACCATTTCGTCGTTGCGGCAGAATGAAAACAGGCCGGGGCCGCGTAGCGGTCCCGGACTTTCATCAGAAAAATCGCGGCCGCGCAGTTCCACCGCGCGGTCGGATGACCCCGACAGTCTAAGAGTAGTCAGCCCAAACAGGTTCGCCCCGAGGACGAATATGTGGAACGACGAGATCGCCCCCAAATTCGGTGGCTCTGCCGCTTATAAAGATGAGGCAAGGCCCTGTGGCATTTATTTGCGAATTTCAGCGAGCAGGACCTCGAAATCTTCGTCCAAATGACTTTTCCGCATCGTTCCAAGACGAACCGCTCGTGCCCTCTTGATAAACTGGAAATGCGCTTCTTCGGATACCGAGAGCATCGTCACATGTGCACGGGCGATGTGCTCCATCAGACGGCGTTTGCACTGGATAGCAAGCTCGCAAGAGGCCGCGTCAGCGTCGGGATGGATGATCAGTAGATCGACATCATCGGCTGCGACACCGTAGGTGAAGGAGGAGCCAAAGCCATAGACCGTGACGCTGCGCGTCACACCCAGCCCCGCTTTTTGAAATACTCCTCTTCTTTGTCGGTCAGGTAGGCCCAATAGTCATCGCGGTGTAAGGCTCCCATAAACTCCGCTATCGTGAACAGGCCGACATTCTCATCCCGGCAATGCCGCTTGGCATCAGGCGAGTAACCACACCATGCGGAATTGATGATCACTGCATCGAGGCGACCAAGCTGCTCGATAGTCTCGATATATTCGGCAACGCCAAAGGCGTAGCACTCGCAAATGAAGACGCGCAGCGTATCATCTTGCGTGCGGCTCAGTTGATAGACGCCGTTCCCTTCCGCCGTCAGAGAAGCAACTTTCTCATGCCGATCCATCTGCCCTTCGAAATATTTATAGTGACCGTGGTAGCTCGGCCACGGAAAATTCTCGCTATGCGCCGCCATCGCAAATCCTTCTGATCAATTCGTCAAATTCCATCGGAAAGCGCTTTACCGCGGCGTAGGGGATTGCGTCTTCTACCCATTGCTCATAGCTGCGTGCATGCATCAGGAAGGCGGCAACGGCTTCTTGTTCGCCAGCGTCGAACAGCGCTTTGTACTCGTCGAGTAGACCCGCGATCTTGCGGTTGTTCGGTACGATGACGGACAGCCGCTCGGAGACCCAAACAGCATGCGCGGCGGCGTTGTGGGGCTGGGTGCGCGCAAGTTCGGACATCGGACCATATTGCGCCCAAGACTGCCTGTTCTCTTCCAGATGCGGCAGAATCTTGCGGGCCAGCTCTGCCTTGGTCGGGGATTCGTCCTTATCCAATCGCTCCAGTACCCGTACTTCGTGCGCGGCTTTCATCTCGTGCAGCGCCGCCGCTGTATAGATGGACTCGTTCTCCTCGCGGTCGATCAGCGTGTGATGTGTTGGGCAAAGCAGGATCAGGTTCTGATAGTCATCCCGCTCAGCGTCCGTCTGATTTGGATTATGCCGATTGGCGCCGGGCTTGTCGCCGCAGATATGTGCCATCTCTCCCAGCGTATAGGGCGCAGCCCCCTCGGCCTCATGGTAGCAGAGCCGTTCCCAGCAGTCAGGGAACGCGCAGCGCCCGCCAGCGGCTGACCAGAGAATCTTGATGGATTTTTGAGAGATTGCCATGCCATCGGGTATCATATTGGGCGCCGCGGTGTCATCGCTGGGCTCGACGAAAGTTCAACCATCGAGTGGTAGCCTGTAGGATACCAACGATACAGAACAATGGGCGTTGCCCTTCGGGCTGCGCTTTCGGCTTCGCCGGAACCACGCCTGCGGCGCGTTTCCGCCATTCGGCTTCAATCGCTAACGCAAGGACGGCGATGGCCATTTCGCGGGAAGCCCTGTCGGGATCGAGACGCCCCGGATGCCGGTATCTGGCGTGGGGCGACATGATCGCGGTGTCTAGCCATTGCGTCCCGCCACCGATCACGCTGACAGGTCACAACGAGGTACCTCGGACCGTGCAGGTTCCCAATGAAAGCGTGGAGATGGCCGCCACCGCCGTATCCTTTTCAATTTTCCGCTAACGGGCGCTCCATCCGCGTCCTCGATTGGCATGGGGTCTGACCGAAGACCGGCTTCGCCTCGATCGTCTCCCGCAACGTCCGTCGCCAGCTTTTTTCCGCCGCCTTCGGCTTTGCACCGCGAAACAAAAAAGCTGCCGCCGGCCGCCTTCCACTTCGTTCCAGCCCCGACGGGTGCAGGGCCGATCGTCCTCGATCTCACGACCCCTATCGAGGTCGCAATGGTGCGGCCCGACAGAAAAAAGGAATACGACAATGGCGACCATCGGCGCCTTCACCAGGAACGAGAACAGCGCGGGCTTCACCGGTGCGGTCAAGACCCTGACCCTCAACGTCAAGGCCAAGCTCGTCCCCACCGAGGGCGAGAGTGAGCGCGGCCCCGATTTCCGCATCTTCGCCGGCGCGACCGAGTTCGGCGCGGCCTGGAGGAAGACCGCCCGCGAGACACAGCGCGAATACCTCTCCGTCAAGCTGGACGATCCGAGCTTCCCGGCCCCGATCTACGCCAGCCTGGTCGAGGCCGAGGACCGAAAGTCCCACACTCTCATCTGGTCCCGCCGCAACGGCGACTGAGGCCGGCATCCAAGAAGCCCCGCTCCGGTGGGGCTTCTTCATGCTCATGGCCGCCGCCTTTCAAGGAATACGGAGATCGGGACGTACGGCTTTCCGGTCTTGTGGCTTTGCGTATCCCGATCGGATCTTGCGCCCGGCTTCCGCGGCGCTCTGGCCGGGCCGGTTGCTTGGGGGTTCCACCCCCTGGCGCGGCGCAAGGGATCGCTGACGCTCGACCGGGCCGGTCTCCCCAACCTTCCGCGCGGATACATGCTCGCGCACTGTCGTCAGAGCCGCCATCCGCTTGTGCAGGCCGGGTGCTTCCCTTCCGGCCCGGCCGCCCTTGCACCTTGCACCCCCCGGTCTCGCCGACGGGCAGGGTTGCAGCGCAGCGCAGCGCTCCAACCCAAGCCCATAAGGATCAGGACCATGACCTATCATCACCTTGCCACCCGTTTCGGCCGCAACGCTCACCAGATCAGCGGACGCGAAGCCCTCGACAACGAAGCCCTCTATCGGCATGTCCCGTCGATCTTCGCCCGCGAGGCGCATGACAGCCGGTCGGAGCGTTACGTTTACGTCCCCACCATCGACATCGTGGAGGGTTTGCGCCGGGAGGGATGGTTCCCGTTCTTCGCCGTGCAGTCGGCGCCGCGCGACGGCAGCCGCCACGGCCACGCCAAGCATATGCTGCGCCTGCGTCGTGACGACGGCATCGGCAAGCCGGAGGCTGCCGAGGTTATCATCGTGAACAGCCATGACGGGACCAGCGCCTATCAGATGTTCGCCGGGATGCTGCGGTTCGTTTGCACCAACAGCATGATTGCGGGTGAGCGCTTCGAGGAAGTCCGCGTGCCGCACAAGGGCAACATCCAGCATGATATTATCGAGGGCGTTTACACCGTGGCAGAGGATTTCCCGCGCCTGATCGATGCGAGCGAGACGATGAAGGAAACGCGCCTATCGCCAGACGAGCAGCGCGTTTTTGCCGAGGCAAGCCTTGTCGCCCGCTACGGTGAGGACGAAAGCCCCATCCGTCCCGAGCAGATCATCGCACCCCGCCGCCGAGAGGATGTCGGACAAAGCCTCTGGACCACGTTCAACGTCATTCAGGAGAACATCATTCGCGGCGGACTGCACGGCCAAAAGCGCAACGCCGAAGGCCGTATCCGCCGCAGCCGTTCCCGCCCTATCAATGGCATTGACCAGAATGTGGGCCTCAACCGTGCGCTCTGGACGCTGGCCGAGGGAATGCAGCGCCTCAAGGAGCGTTGACAGCGAATGCCGTAGGGCCGCGAATGCGGCTCTACGGCCCTGCCTTTCCGATAGTCAGCAACCAGCATTTTTTCGCCGATCCGGCGTTGCGGATCGGCGACGCGGCCATGCCCGAAGACGGCCGCGCTCGCCGGGCTCTGCCTGGCTCGCGAAGTCACAGAAGCAATGCCAGGAAGAAAATCACAAATACTGATCGGATTACGCGATCAACATATCGAACTATAGCGACTTCAAATGTCGCATCGTACTGCCGAATCTCTCTTGTCGGGCACGGTCATCTGTTTTCGGCGAGTGGAGGCAACGCGATGCTGAGTATCGACTGGCGTTCACCGGCTACCTACAGACCCGCCAAGAGCATTCCCGCCGCCGGCTTCGCCTGGGAATATCTTCGGCGGTATGCCGAGTATCACCGCGACTATCAGATCATAACGGGCGTCGAGGAACCGACTCCGCGTAGCCTGGAGACGTTCTCCCAGCGCTGGGGGTTGCGATTTCCCCTGCAATCCCGAAACACCGCCTGATGGTCGGTCTCAGTTCTGGATTCCAAGCCTACAGCCGCAGGCTGTCCGCCTAGCGCCCGCCGAGCATCAGGAGGGCGAAACCGACCCCATCGTCACGTTGGCACATCTCGACAACCTTGATCTGCGACAGGCCGAGGATGGCTGGCACGGCCTCTGGTATGTCGATGGCGTGACGCATCAGTTCTGGCTTCCAGAAGCCATGCCCGATGCAGCGGCATTCTACGCCTTCAGCCTACCCTCGGATCGCTTCTTCGAGTTGCGCGCCCATGCCGCTCGCCGCTTCTGGCGTTCACTCAATCGCCGTCCGCCTGGCCGGGATTTTCGCACTATGCCGACGCAGTTGCGCCAGTTTCACATCCTGTCCGTGCGTGCGCTCGACGCCAAGCTACGCGACGAAAGCTATCGCACGATCGCGGAAGTGCTGCTCGGCTTTCAGGGGACGAAGGAGGATTGGGAGAACGATCCCCGCAAGAACAAGGCCCGCCGCCTCGTCGCCCACGGGCTGAAGATGATGAGAGGCGGGTATCGACTTCTGCTCCATTATCCGATCAAGCCGCGCACGGGCTGATCGGAATCGGATTTTCAACGGCCTTCCGCGACAGCCTTTTCCAAAATTTTCCGGTAGCCTTCGCGCGATAGCCATTGCGCGCGTTCAAGATGGCTTTGCCAGCAGCGATATGTCCGCTCCTTTTCCGCAACTGGATCGCGGTGCAGGACAATGCGCGCGACTTCGTTCCAGTCCGCCCCTTCCGCCTTTGCGTCGAGAAGGCGCAGATAGGTGATGTAGTGCTGTTCATCGTAGGGCGTGATGTCGTTTCCCGTTGGCGCGTCGTCGTCCACATCGGGATCGAGTTCGACATGTTCCCGCATGAGACCCCACCTTTCGATGCAACAACGCCGACAGCAAACTGAATGAGTAGCATGACCCAGTACGAATGGGAACGATCATTCCTAGAATGATCGTTCCTATACTGGTTCCCCTCTCGTCATGGATCTCAAGGAGATCATGGCGAGGAATCTGCGTCGAGTACGTCATGATAAGAAGCTGACGCAAGAAGAGCTCGCGGATCGCGCGGGTCTGAGCATGCGCTATGTCGGCGCCATCGAGCGTGGCGACGTATCCGCCAGTGTAACCGTGCTTGGCCAAATCGCCGATGCGCTTGAGATCGAGCCCGGCGAGCTGCTGAAAAAGGCCAGCAAGCCGACCTAACCAATCAACCTCGGTGTCGATGTCCCCAGCTTTGAGCTGCGCGGCGACAAACAACCGATTCCAGTCAGAACAGCCGAAGGGGTGCCGCCAGCGCATAGGCGCAAATGCGGCACGCTACCCGCCGCCATTCCCTCGCCATGGTTCGCCATAGCCCGCCTCTACCGGCGGCCGCTTCAACGACGAACCAAAGGTGATCCCATGGCCAATCCGTTGACGGGCCTGCCGCCCCGTCTCTTGCGCACGCAGGAAGCCGCACGCTTCCTCGGTATCTCACTTCGTACCCTCGAAAAGCACCGGACCTACGGCACCGGTCCAACTTATCGCAAGATCGGTGGTCGTGTCCTCTACGCGGTCGAAGACCTGCAAGCCTGGACCACCATCGGTGCCCGCAAATCCACCCGCGACAAGATTGCCGGCAGGGTCTTTCCCGCCCGCCCGCTGACACCCGAAGAACGGGGCGAATGCTGAATGCTGCGCGACGACGCCTATCGCCTCGCGCCGACGGACCACGCCAGCGAACGTAGCCGGCTCGACCCCTTCGTGGTCGCCACCGGCGATGCTTCGCCACGCGACCAGCGCGACTTGATGGAGCGGCCGTTCTTCTCGCTGGCGAAGACGCCGCGCACAAAGCCAATCCTCTACAAGGCCGCCGACGTCGAGGTGCAGGTGTTTGGCATGCCCGAGCACGGTATGGCGACCATCTGGGACGCGGACTTGCTGATCTGGGCCGCCTCGCAGATCGTCGCGGCCGAAAACGACGGCTTTGCCACCTCGCGCTTCTTCCGCTTCACGCCCTATCACCTGTTACGCGCCATCGGCCGCCCGACCGGCAACCGGCAATACGTGCTGCTCAAGGCCGCGCTCGCGCGCCTGCAATCCACCGTCATCGCGACCACAATCCGCAACGGCCTGCATTGGCGGCGCCGACAATTCTCCTGGATCAACGAGTGGGAGGAGTTGACGACGCGGGCCGGCCGTGTCGAGGGCATGGAGTTCGTCTTGCCCGAATGGTTCTACAACAGCGTCGTCGACCGCTCATTGGTCCTGGCCATCGACCCGGCCTATTTCCGGCTGACCGGCGGCATCGAACGGTGGCTCTATCGCGTTGCCCGCAAGCACGCCGGCCGCCAGCCAGAAGGCTGGGCGTTCGAGGTTTCGCATCTCCATCAGAAGTCCGGCAGCCTCGCGCGGCCATCGGATTTCGCGCTCGACCTGCGCCGCATCGCAGCACGCCAACGGCTCCCTGGCTATCGCCTTGAGACAGAGTGGGAAGACAGGCGGGAACTGCTGCGCATCTTGCCCGCAGAACAATTCACAGTGCCTGTTGAAAAGCCTGTTAAAGCCATCGGCACATCAGGCGCACGCGGTATCGGCACATCAGGCGCAAATAGCGCGGCGCGCTTTATAGAAGAATCTAACAATAAAACTAACTCTTCTTCTTTGACGCGCGCGCATGCGAGGCGTGGTGCCGGTGCCGCCGACCAGCGCCCTGCCAATCAGGGTGCGACGCTCCCGCCGCAATCCCCTTACTTTTCCGGAGAAGAACGATGACCCGTCGCGCGCATCACGGCGCGCACGGCCCGCTGTTGCCGGACGGGCCTGCGCCTTTCACCACCCTGGTCGAACTGACCTTCCAGAAGCGGAGGATCGAGCACTGGATCAGGTTCGGCCACAAGAGCTACGAACAGATCCTCCACCGTCGCCGCAGCATCGTCGGCTTCGCCCCGAACAGCATCTTCGCTTTCGTTCGCTGGGCGGCCAATGAGCACGGCACGATCATCTCGCGCATCGACATCGTGCGCGCGGTTCGTCGCGGTGAGCCCTTCCAGACGCTGCCCTTCGTGCGGCCTGGCGGCGACATCCTGTTGCGCCTCGATAGCTGGCCGAAGGTTCAGCGCGTCCTTTCCGCCATCGACGCCGTGGAAGCACTCGGCCTCAATCCGGTCGACGCCTCGCCGGATCACTGGCGGCATGTCCACAACCGACTGATCGCTGGCCTCGAGCCGCACGCCTACACGCCGGAGCGCCACGCCGCCTGGATGCATCGCCGGAGAATCGAGCCATGACCCGCCGACGCACCCTCACGGTGACGGCGCTCGCCGTGCTCACCATCGGCGCCACCAGTGCGATCGACGCACCGACAAAACTGATCTGGAACGGGACCGCTAGCGCGCCGATCGGCTTCTACACGGTCGAGGCGGCCGAGCGAATCGACGTGCCCGAGCTGGTCGCCATCATGCCGCCCGAACCACTCGCCGCCTTCATGGTCGAGCGCGGCTATGTCGGGCATGGCGTCCCGCTCTTGAAGCGCGTGCTCGGCCTGCCCGGACAGCGGGTTTGCCGCGCCAGCCGTACGATCACGGTTGACGGGATCGAGATGGGCGAGGCGCTCGACCACGACCGGATCGGCCGCAATCTGCCCGTCTGGCAGGGCTGCCGTGTCGTTGGAGACGACCAGCTTTTCCTCATGAATTGGGAAGTCAGCGACAGCCTTGACGGCCGTTACTTCGGACTCATCCCCGCAAGTTCCGTCATCGGCAGGGCGCTACCGCTCTGGACCGATGAGGAAGGCGACGGCCGCTACCAATGGCGCGCGCCGACCCAGTGACCGCTTTTCCATCAGCGGGATCGGTGCCCGCCGATGGTTTTTCAAACGCCACCGCATGGAGACAGACATACCGCAGATCGGTCAATTCACGCGCGAGGAAACCGGCTTCATAGGAAACCTCGGAACGCTCCTACTGCAACAGGACATCATCATCGTGGCAAACCCGTCCGACGCGGAGAACGCACCAAGTTATCGCGTCCACCTCTTCGACGGCATGAGCAACGAAACAGGCCCGGAGATCGGCGCAGCATGGAAACGCACTGGCGAGAAGGCCGGCGAATATCTTTCCGTGCTGCTCGATGACCCCACCTTGCCGCAACCGATCCGCGCCAACCTGTTCCGCGACGACGATGCCGGCACGTCGTGGTCGCTGCACTGGAGCCGTCCGAAACCGCGCGACGAGCGGGACTGACGGCAATGTGGTCCCGCGCCATCCTCGCGCTCAAAGCCCTCATCCCAATGTTCGCGGGAAGACCGTCTCATCCCGCCGTCCCGCTCGGCCACCGGACGGCCGGCGGGCGCAGCGAAGGTCAGGGGCGGCCATCGGCCGGCGCTTTGCGCGCACCCTTGACCGCAGCGAGCACGCAGGCAGGCTGGCGGCGTAGCGGAGACAGGTTCGCAGCTCGTTATGCCATTCTCCTGCTTGTCGGCGTGTTCGCGTTTTGCGCGGGACTGACCGCTACGTTCGCTCAGTCCGCGCCCGTCGTGCGTAGCGTCACCGTCGATCCTTATGGCGCTCATATCGCCGAGGCGTCGCAGCGCTTCGGCATCCCCGAGCGTTGGATTCGCGCCGTTCTGCGCGCCGAGAGTGCGGGCGACATGCGCGCGATCTCGTCGGCCGGGGCGATGGGATTGATGCAGGTCATGCCCGACACCTGGGCGGGCTTGCGCGTTCGTTATCGTCTTGGCCGCGATCCCTACGAACCGCGCGACAACATCCTCGCGGGCACAGCCTATCTGCGCGAGATGTGGGACCGCTACGGCAATGTCGCCGCGATGCTCGCAGCCTACAACGCCGGTCCCAGCCGCTATGACGAATATCTTGCGACCGGCCGCGCTGTGCCGGCCGAGACTCGCGCCTATGTCGCCGCATTGGTGCCGGCCCTCGGCGGCGGCGCGACTGCATCCGAAGTCGTGACGCCTGCGCCACCGCCGCCGGATTGGCGCGCGGCTCCGCTGTTCGTCGCGCGCTCGGGCAACACAGAGATTGTTGCCGCACTGTCATCCGCAGCGCGGTCCGGCGACGGCCGCGCGAGCATTCCGGTGCGCGATCCTGTTCGCACGGAGCCGCAGGACGGCAGCATTTTCGTCGCCCGCGCCGGCGACGGGGGAGCGCCATGAGGACGGCGTTCCCGCGCTCGGCGGCGCTCATTCCGGTGTCCAGTCAGGCGGGTTTGCGCCCGGCTGCATTCCCGACAGGAAGGGCGGAAAAGGCAGAAAAGGCGGAGGGCAAGATTAAAGAAGACGGCACCATTTCGGGCCGCTTCTGGAAATTATTGTTGTCTGCACACTGGTTAGGTGCCCGGTTCCGGCACCATGGTTTTGAGGGGCGGCGTGCCGCGATTTCGCGCAATGCCTTGGCTTTGCAGGGTTTCGAGCGGCACCATAGGCGCATATCGGCCGTTTTTCGGCGGTTTCGGCTGGAGTCGCGCCCATGAGCGCCGACGACGAAAACCGCTTCCGACCAAAGCCCGGTCGCAACCGATCCGACACGCCGAAGGCCGGCAAGACCAAGAGCTTTTTTACGCAGGTCAAGAAGATCACCCGACAGCATCAAGCGGCAGCCTCCCGCGTCCCTTCCATGCCGTCATCCGCCCGCCCGTCATCGCCGGGCCGGTCCCGCGCCATGGTCGCCAGCGGCAAGGGCGTGAAGCGCGGCCGGGGCGCGAGCTTCATGCGCGCCCGCAATATCTCCGGCCATTGGCATCATCGCCAGCCGGGCAGCCGCCGCGTCATCGTCAAGCAGCGCAGCGTCCGGGCCGCATGGAAGGGCGGCCGTGCCCGTGCGCATCTGCGCTATGTCCAGCGCGACGGAACATCGCGCGATGGCGAGCGGGGGCAGCTCTATTCGGCGACCGAGGACCGCGCCGATGGCGACGCCTTCCTTGATCGCGGCAAGGACGACCGCCACCAATTCAGATTCATCGTCTCGCCCGAGGATGGCGCGGAGCTGTCGGACCTCACGGCCTACACCCGCGATTTCATGAAACAGGTGGAAGCCGACCTTGGCACAAAACTCGATTGGGTTGCGGTGAACCACTACAACACCGGCCATCCCCATGTGCATATCATGGTCAACGGCCGCGACGACACGGGTGGGGACCTAGTCATCAACGGCGACTATCTTTCTGCCGGCCTTCGCGAGCGCGCCAGCGAGCTTGCCAGTCTGGAACTCGGCCCCGTCACCGAGATCGAGCAGACCCGCAAGCTGTCCGCCGAAATCGACCAAGACCGTTTCACCCGGATCGACCGCGCCATGGCCGAGGAAGCCGATGCCCGTTTCCTCGACCTGCGCCATGAACCGGCAGAGCCGATGCGGCAGTTCGAGCGCACCTTGCGCCTGCGCCGCCTTAACAAGCTGGAGAAGATGGGGCTGGCGACCGAGCACGCGCCCGCCGTTTGGGAATTGAGCAAGGACATGGAGCCTGCCCTGCGCGAGCTAGGCGAGCGTGGCGACATTATCCGCACCATGCAGATGGCGCTCGGCCCGCAGGGAGGCGAACGCGATCCCATGAGCTTCCAAATCCATGACGGTGCGCCCGAGACGCCCATTGTCGGCCGTGTCGTGGACAAGCATCTGTCCGACGAGTTGGGGGAGAACCTGACCGTAGTGGTGGACGGGATCGACGGTAGGACGCACCACATTGCCGGCATCGTGCCCGAGCGGCTGGAGGATGCTCGCATTGGCAGCGTCGTCCAGATCGGCCTGGCCGAGGTGACGGCTCGGCCGTCCGACCGCACCATCACCGCCATCGCCGAGGACGGCATCTATCGGCCGAGCCGCCATCTGGAGCAGGCGAAATTCGAGGGCCGCGTTCCGGGCGGCGACTATGAGGGCTATGTCGATGCCCATGTCCGCCGGCTGGAGGCGCTGCGCCGGGCCGGGATCGTCGAGCGGATCGACGTTGACCAATGGCGCATCCCCGATGATCTGGTCAACTGCGCCGCCGACTACGATGCCGGCCGCGACAGGCAGGCCAGTGTTCGCGTCCTTTCCCCGGTCGATCTAGGCAAGCAGATAGGATCGGACGGCGCGACATGGCTGGACCGGCGATTGGTCCATGGCGAAACGGCCGACCTTGCGCCGACCGGCTTCGGCCAGCGGGTGCGCGAGGCCATGGACCAACGACGCGAGCATCACATCGAGCAGGGCGACGCCACCCGAGCACGGGGCGGCCGCATCTTCTACCGGCGTAGCCTGCTTGCCACCCTGCGCGAGCGCGAGGTTGCTCGCGTCGGCGCGGAGATGGCCGAGGTCAAAAAGTTGCCGTTCCACGCTGCCGCTGACGGCGAGAACGTGAGCGGCACGTTCACCGGCACAGTGCAGCTATACAGCGGCAAGTTCGCCGTGGTCGAGAAATCCCATGAGTTCACGCTGGTCCCGTGGCGACCGGTCATCGACCGCCAGCTTGGGCGCGAGGTCATCGGCGTCATGCAAGGCGGATCTGTGTCCTGGCACATCGGGAAATCGATAGGGATCGGCTTGTAGCAGTTAGCGTCGCTAGACAAACTTGACTAACCGGCGCAATTCAGGCAAATACGGTAGTCAAATTTATCTAGAAAGAATGTGATGCTGAAAGCGAACAGCGAGTCCGTGGGTATTCGGGATGGGTGGTGGCGCGTAGAGGCCGGGGCGTAGGTCAATGTCTACGATCCGCCTTCTGGTGCTCGGTGCCGTACGACGACGGGGGCGGGCGCATGGATATCAGGTGCGCTCCGATCTCGAAGCGTGGGGTGCGCACGAATGGTCGACGGCAGCGCCAGGCTCGATCTACCACGCACTCAAATCCATGGCGGCTCAAGGATTGCTGCGCGAAGGCGGAGCCGAGAACAGCGCTGCCGGTCCGCCGAAAACAGAATACGAACTCACCGAAGGCGGTGAGGAGGCGTTCTTCGGCCTGCTGCGCGATGCATTGTGCAGCCATGATCAGCGGCTGGATCTGCTCGGGGCTGCCGTCGGGTTCATCGACGAACTGTCCCGTCCCGAAGCGCTCGATCTTTTGCGTATCCGCGCACAGGCGATGGAGCAATGGAAGGAAAGCATCGTCTCTCATCTGCCGCCGGACGTGGATCTTCGGGCATGGGGGCCGGTTGGTGAAGTTATCGGGCTTTGGCTCCATACAGCTGAAAGCCGGTATGAGTGGACGAATGGATTGATCGCGAGGCTCGAGAAGGGCGCGCATCGAATGAAGGGCGACCCGTAAGCATAGCTTGTCGTCAACGCGGCTGGCTTCACCAACGTAGAGAGGCTGGCGGTCTTCAACCCAATCGCATCTAACGGAGTACCATCCATGCACGAGGCAATCGGCACCACCGTACCATTACTGCCCAGCGGCTCCATGGACGAAACTTTGGCGTTCTGGGAAGCGCTCGGCTTTGAGATCACCTATCGTCAACGCTCTCCCAATGCCTACGCCTCGACGCAGAACGGAACCTACCAGATCCACTTCTATGGTCTGCCGTCCCTGGAACCGGACGACAACTTCAGCATGTGCATCGTGAATGTGCCGGAAGCTGAACGCCTGCACCGAATGTTTTCCGAGAGGATGCGACGTTTGCTGGGAAAAGTTCCGAGCAGGGGCTTTCCCCGCATCTCCCGGATGAGGCCTGGGCAGACTCGCTTTACCATTACGGACACTGCGGGCAACTCGGTCTACTTCATCAAGGCTGGAGACGAGGACCATGTGATCGGCGAGGCGTTCAAGGCGCCTGGCCAGACGGAATGGCAGCGCACTTTCAACCTGGTCACGAGGCTGCGCGACTACCATCTCGATGACGCCAAGGCCGCGAAAGTCCTCGACACGGCGCTCGAACGAACTGAACCCGACGACCTCAGCGAGTTTGGATATGCGCTGGCGGCGCGTATCGATCTGGCCGTGGCAATGGGCGAGGATGAGCGCGTGCCGAATCTCCTCGATCGACTAGAGAAACTGCAATTGTCAGCCGAAGAACACGAGGCGCTGCGACGTGAGTTTGCTGTGCTCAATGAGCTCCGATCGGAAGCTGGGAAGCGGCAGGCGTGATTAGCTCATCGTTGTGCGCTTGCGACAGCCGGTAATTGATCGGGTTGATTCGTCAGAAAGGCAAACATCGTCATGCAACGGCGCCGCTTCGGAGACACCCGATTGGATCACCGGCCACAGATCCTTGTCGGCATCCTCGTGTTCGAGCGACATGCGCGCGGTGTGCGGCTGCCTCCAGGATACAAGAGGAAAGCATGATGGCAAAGCGATCCGACGCAGCACAGACCGCCTTCGGGCCCATGGTGATCGTTGCCTGTGAGCAGCATGTGCCCGAGGCGCAGCGACTGATCGACGATCCTCTGGCAATCGAATTTCTGCCGCCCGGCCTGAAATTCATCGTGCGCATGTCCCGCTGGACTCCGGTGCGCCGGATGTTGATGGCAGTGACGGAGAAGCGCGCGCCCGGAATGTGGGCCGCTGTGGCGTGCCGCAAGAGGTACGCGGATGAAAGGGTTGCGAGTGCGGTTAGCGCCAGCATTGGCGCCGTAAGCATTCTGGGTGCCGGGCTGGATACCAGAGCCTATCGTCTCGCCGCGCCTGCTGGCATCGACACCTATGAGCTCGATCTCGCGGCAAACAGTGAATTCAAGCGCGAGAGATTGCAGGCGATCTTCGGCAGCGTGCCGGAGAACGTCAGACTGCTGCCCGTCGATTTTGACAGAGACGACCTCGGCGCTGCCTTGACGAAAAGCGGCTTCTCGGTGGAGCGGCCGACCATGTTCGTCTGGGAGGGCGTCACGCAGTATCTCACCGAGGATGGGGTGCGGCGGACGCTGGCCTTCCTTTCCGGTGCCGCGCCCGGCAGCCAACTCGTTTTTTCCTTCGTGCGTCAGGATTTCCTCAACGGTATTGACTTCCACGGCGCCGAGCCACTCTACCGCCAATTCGTAGAAGGCTATCGCGTGTGGCACTTCGGCCTGGCGCCAGAAGCCGTCGCACCTCTCCTCAATGAGTATGGATGGGTTGAGAATGAACAGGTGGGTGCGGCGGAATTTGCCGAAAAATATGTTCTGCCGACCGGCCGCGATCTGAAGGTGGCAGAGATCGAGCGGATCGTCTGGGCAACTAAAACGTGACGGGTGGTCTCGCCGGCAGCGGTGGACTAATCCGGGAGTGGCCGATCAGACGCGATCCGTTGATCTTCTGCAACCGCGCAGTTGAGGGAATGGCGCGCCACCATCCTCTCTCGCAGACCCGGCCCGTCCTGAACACCGGCGGCCGGATGGGATTGTGCCGGCCGTAACAGTGAGATGGAACCAATGCGTCGAAGCTTAAGTAGGGAACATCCCGATTTTTCCGTTTCTACGCTGTTGGCTGGCCGGATCCCGATGGCGTCGCTGATACAGGCTCTCGCTGTGGCCGAACATCTGAACTTCCGCCACGCGGCGAACGCGCTCGGCGTCGCGCAATCCAGCGTCAGCGCGCGCGTGAAGGCTCTGGAGGAAGACCTTGGCATCGTCCTGTTCGAGCGTCATGCGCGCGGTGTGAGGCTGACCGAAGCGGGGCGCCACTTCGTTGAGCGTGTGACGGCCGGCATCGACCAACTCGAGCATGCTGTCAGGACTGCCGGTATGGTAGCGCGGGGAGAGCACGGCCGCTTGCGGATCGGCGTTCACGCCCTCATACTCGGCAGTTTCCTAAGTAAACTGCTCGATCGTTTCCGCGGCCAACATCGGAGTATTGAAATCGAGATTACCGAAGGCACGGCTCGGGATTGTGTCATGCTGGTTCGGTCGAATGGGCTCGACCTGACCTTTGTGGCGGGCTCGCCTGAATTCTCCGACTGTCATGCGCGCCGGATATGGAGCGAACGTCTTCTGGCGGCGCTGCCGTCGAGCCATTCCCTCGCCGATTGAGCAGGTGTCACTTGGGCCGACCTTGCAAGCGACACCTTCGTTGTCCGGCGTGGCGGTACCGGGCCACAGGTGCATGACCATATCGTCATGCGTTTAGCCAACGTCAGGCCGAACCTTTCGATTCTCTGCTACGACATTGAGCGCAGCACACTCCTGGCAATGATCGCGCAGGGATACGGAATTACGATTGCCAGCGAAGCCACGAAGCTTCTGCATACGGCCAACGTTACGTTTCTCCCTATCCTCGATGAACCCGAGCCGCTTGCGTTCTCTGCCGTCTGGTCTCCGCACAATCGCGCACCGTCCTTGAGGAATATCCTCAGCCTCGCATGTGAGATGGCACGACAGTGTCGGGCGCACTAGGAGCAATTGTGCCTGCCAGACCATGTGCTGGCGTTCCCTCCTATTTGCCGCCGTTCGTATCCGGTGGCCCTCCTGCAACGTATTTGCTGTTGCGCCGCGCGAAAACGCTCGTTCTCTGATCAACTTCGTCTTTTGCCGATTGGAGCCTTTATGCGCGGAGGCCGAATCCTTTGGGGTCAGATCGCCGTCGTCTTCACCATAGTTGTGGTGACGACCTGGGCGGCGACCCAATGGACCGCTTGGCGGCTTGGTTTCCAGCCCCAGCTTGGCAATCCGTGGTTCGAGCTGGCGGGCCTGCCGGTCTATTATCCGCCCGCCTTCTTCTGGTGGTGGTTCTCGTTCGACGCCTATGCGCCCGCGATCTTCGTCGAGGGCGGCATCATCGCCGTATCGGGCGGCTTCCTCGCCATCGCCGCTGCCATCTTCATGTCGATCATCCGGGCGCGGGAGGCGCGCAATGTTGCCACCTACGGATCGGCGCGATGGGCGGAAGACAGAGAAATCCGCACGGCCGGATTGCTCGGCCCCGATGGGGTGGTGCTCGGCCGGCACAGCCAAGACTACCTGCGCCATGACGGTCCCGAGCATGTCCTTTGCTTCGCCCCCACTCGCAGCGGCAAAGGTGTCGGGCTGGTGGTGCCCACGCTGCTGACATGGCCGGGAAGCTGCATCGTCCATGACATAAAGGGCGAGAACTGGACCCTCACGGCCGGATTCCGGGCGAAGCATGGCCGCGTTCTGCTGTTCGATCCGACCAATGCCAGATCGTCGGCCTACAACCCGCTGCTGGAGGTTCGGCAGGGCGAATGGGAAGTCCGCGACGTTCAGAATATCGCGGATATTCTGGTCGATCCCGAAGGCAGCCTCGACAAGCGCAACCATTGGGAAAAGACCTCTCATTCGCTGCTGGTCGGCGCGATCCTGCATGTTCTCTATGCGGAGAAGGACAAGACGCTGGCTGGCGTCGCTAACTTCCTGTCCGATCCCCGCCGCCCGGTCGAGGCCACCTTGCGCGCGATGATGGACACGCCGCATCTCGGAGAGGCGGGCGTTCATCCCGTCATCGCGTCGTCGGCCCGCGAACTGCTGAACAAGTCCGAGAATGAGCGGTCGGGCGTGTTGAGCACCGCCATGTCGTTTCTCGGCCTCTACCGCGATCCCGTGGTGGCGCGGGTGACGGCGCGGTGTGACTGGCGCATTGCCGATCTGGTCGGTAGCCGCCAGCCCGTCACGCTCTATCTGGTCGTGCCGCCGTCCGACATTAATCGCACCAAGCCGCTTATCCGGCTCATCCTCAACCAGATCGGCAGGCGGTTGACGGAGGAATTGACCGGCTCCGGCAAGCGCCATCGGCTGCTGCTCATGCTGGACGAGTTTCCCGCGCTCGGCAGATTGGATTTCTTCGAGTCTGCCTTGGCCTTCATGGCGGGCTACGGCCTCAAGGGTTTCCTGATCGCGCAGAGCCTCAACCAGATCGAACGAGCATACGGGCCGAACAACGCGATCCTCGACAACTGCCATGTCCGCGTCAGCTTCGCCACGAATGACGAGCGCACGGCCAAGCGGGTGAGCGACGCGCTCGGCACCGCGACCGAGCTGCGCGATTCTACCAACTATGCCGGCCATCGCCTCGCGCCATGGCTAGGTCATTTGATGGTTTCCCGGCAGGAGACGGCCCGGCCGCTGTTGACGCCCGGCGAAATCATGCAGCTTCCGCCCACCGACGAAATCGTCATGGTCGCGGGCACGCCGCCGATCCGCGCGACCAAGGCCCGATATTTCGAGGACGCGCGGTTGCAGGAACGCATCCTGACCCCGCCCGATCTGTGGTCGCCGCTCCGCTGGCGCCCAGCCCATCCGCCGATGACTGGTCCGGCCGCGTGGTCGCGGCGGAAAGCCGTTCCGAAACGGTCGCCGCAGATGCGACCGAGGGCGATCCGGCCAATGCCGGCATCCGCCGCGAACCGGAATTGCCAAGCCAAGAGGAAATCGTCACGCCGCCGCCATCGTCCGAACAGGAGTTCGAGTTTCTGGACGACGAGCCGGACGTTGACGCGGCCAAGGCCCGCGCCATGCGCCAGCGCATGAGGATGGTGGCGCGGCAGGTGGCGATGAACCCCGATGACGGAATCGACCTTTGAGGACACGCCGATGACTACCCGAACCCGCCTGAATCTCTATTTCGACCCCGCGCTCATTCCGCAGATCGAGGCGATGGCGCTGCGCCGCTCGGTGGCGCTGCGCCGTAATGTCTCGAAATCCGCCATTGTGGAGGCGGCAGTCATGTCCTACCTGTCCGGCGATTCCGCCGACCAGCTTGAAGCAGCCACGTCGCGCCGCCTGGACAAGCTCGGCCGCCAGATCGACACGCTCGACCTAGATCTCGCCGTTCTCGGCGAGACGGTCGCGCAGTTCATCCATTTCTGGATGACCATCACACCGCCGCTTACGGGAGCCGCGCAATCCGCTGCCCGTGCGAAAGGCGCGGAGCGGTTCGAGGGCTTCATGCAGAATCTCGGCCGGCGTCTGGCGACGGGTGACAGGTTCCTCAAAGAGTTGTCGCGCGACCTCGACTCACTTCCCGACGATCCGTTGCCAGACGAGTCCGAGACCAACGGCGATCAAGCGTAAGTATTCGGACCCATCCTATTTACCGCCGTTCGCCGCCGATCACCGCATACAGCTAGATACTTGTTGAACCGGCCGCATTTCGGTCTCTCTTAATCGACCCCGATCCGGGGATCGCCTGTCGCGCCCCATGAAGAAACGGGGCCGACATGACTACCAACCACCAAAAACCAGAAGCCATTGCGCGCGGCGCACGCATGTTGCGCACCGCGCTCGGCCCCGCCATTGCCCGGCTGCTCGAAGACGCGGCCGTGGTGGAGGTGATGTTAAACCCGGACGGGCGGTTGTGGATCGACCGCCTGTCCGAAGGGTTGTCCGATACGGGCGAGCGCCTGTCCGCCGCCGATGGCGAACGCATCGTGCGGCTGGTCGCGCATCATGTCGGCGCGGAGGTTCATACCCGCAGCCCCCGCGTCTCGGCCGAACTGCCGGAGAGCGGGGAGAGGTTCGAGGGTCTGCTGCCGCCCGTCGTCGCCGCCCCGACCTTCGCCATCCGCAAACCCGCCGTCGCGGTGTTCACGCTCGACGACTATGTGGCGGCGGGCATCATGTCCGCCGATCAGGCGGACACGCTGCGCGAAGCCGTTGCAGCCCGCGCCAATATCTTGGTGGCGGGCGGCACCAGCACCGGCAAGACCACGCTGACCAACGCGCTGCTCGCCGAGGTGGCGAAGACGGCGGATCGCGTCGTCATCATCGAGGACACGCGCGAGCTGCAATGCGCCGCGCCCAACCTTGTCGCCATGCGGACGAAAGACGGCGTGGCGACACTTTCCGATCTGGTCCGTTCCTCGCTGCGCCTGCGCCCGGATCGCATCCCCATCGGCGAGGTGCGCGGACCGGAAGCCCTCGACTTGCTGAAAGCATGGGGCACCGGCCATCCGGGCGGGATCGGCACTATCCACGCCGGTTCCGGCATCGGCGCGCTCCGCCGCCTTGAACAGCTCATACAAGAGGCTGTTGTCACGGTCCCGCGCGCGCTGATCGCCGAGACCATCGACCTTGTTGCCGTCCTTTCCGGGCGCGGTTCCGCGCGCCAGCTGGCCGAACTCGCCCGCGTCGAAGGGCTGGGGCCGGACGGTGACTACCGCATCACGCATCCCAGCTCATTGGCAATCCCCACCAGCACAGGAGAATCTTCATGATCCGCACGCTTTCGCGCGGCTATCGCAGCATGGCGACCGCCGCATCCACCCTTGTCATCAGCCTCATGCTCGCACCGGCCGCCCATGCGTCCGGCTCGTCGATGCCGTGGGAAGCACCCCTTCAAAGCATCCTCCAGTCCATCGAGGGGCCGGTCGCCAAGATCGTCGCCGTCATCATCATCATCGTCACCGGGCTGACCTTGGCCTTCGGCGATACCGGTGGCGGCTTCCGCAAGCTGATCCAGATCGTGTTCGGCTTGTCCATAGCGTTCGCGGCGTCCAGCTTCTTCCTGTCGTTCTTCTCGTTCGGCGGCGGGGCGCTCATCTGATGGCGGGCGGCCTTGAACAACTCGACGCGGTGCCGGGATTTTCCGTCCCGGTCCACCGGGCGCTGACCGAGCATATCCTGCTCGGCGGCGCACCGCGCGCCATCGCCATCATGAACGGAACGCTGGCCGGGGCCGTGGGCCTCGGCCTGCGCCTCTGGCTGGTCGGCCTCGCCGTCTGGGCCATCGGCCATTTCGCGGCCGTATGGGCGGCGAAGCGCGATCCCCAATTCGTCGAGGTCGGGCGGCGGCATCTCCGCATCCCGGCTTTTCTGTCGGTGTGAGGGCGCGGCCATGATGAACCTTGCCGAATACCGCCGCACCGCCACCCGGCTCGCCGACTATCTGCCATGGGCCGCGCTTGTCGGCTCCGGCGTCGTCTTGAACAAGGACGGCAGTTTCCAGAGGACGGCGAAGTTTCGCGGTCCCGATCTGGATTCCGCTGTCGCCGCCGAACTGGTCGCCGTCGCCGGCCGCATCAACAATGCCGTCCGCCGCCTCGGATCGGGCTGGAGCATTTTCGTCGAGGCGCAGCGTAGCGAAGCCGCGACCTATCCCGACAGCACCTTTCCCGATCCCGCGTCGGCGCTGGTCGATGCCGAGCGCAAGGCGGGTTTCGAGGAAGCGGACGCGCATTTCGTGTCCGGCTACTTCCTGACCTTCCTCTACCTGCCGCCGGCCGAGGAAGCGGCCCGCACTGAGGCATGGCTCTACGAGGGCCGCGAGCAATCCGGCGTCGATCCGTGGGAGCTGCTGCGCGGCTTCATCGACCGCACCGACCGCGTGCTGGCCTTGCTCGACGGCTTCATGCCCGAGTGCCGTTGGATGGATGACGGCGCTACGCTGACCTATCTCCATTCCACCATCTCGACCAACCGCCATCGCGTGCGCGTGCCCGAGGTGCCGATGCATCTCGACGCGCTGCTTGCCGACCAGCCCTTGACCGGGGGGCTGGAGCCGCGCCTTGGCGACGCGCATCTGCGCGTCCTGACCATCGTGGGATTCCCGACCGCGACGACGCCGGGCCTGCTCGACGAGATGAACCGCCTGCCGTTTCCCTACAGGTGGAGCACGCGCGCGATCCTGCTCGACAAGACCGACGCGACGCGGCTGCTGACCCGCATCCGACGCCAATGGTTCGCCAAGCGTAAATCCATCGCAGCGATCCTGAAAGAGGTGATGACCAACGAGGCGTCTGCCCTTGTGGACACCGACGCGGCCAACAAGGCGCTCGACGCCGACATGGCCTTACAGGAGCTTGGGGCGGACGTGGCGGGCATGGCCTACGTCACGGCCACCGTCACCGTCTGGGATACCGACCCGCGCATAGCCGACGAGAAGTTGCGCCTGGTCGAGAAGATCGTTCAGGGCCGCGACTTCACCGCCATGCCCGAAACCATCAACGCGATTGACGCATGGCTCGGCAGCCTGCCCGGACACACTTACGCGAATGTCCGCCAGCCACCCATCAGCACTTTGAATCTCGCCCACATGATTCCGCTATCGGCGGTGTGGGCGGGGCCGGAACGGGACGAGCATTTCGGCGACGCTCCATTGCTCTACGCTAGGACCGAAGGCTCTACCCCGTTCCGGTTTTCCCTGCATGTCGGCGACGTGGGGCACACTCTCGTCGTCGGGCCGACCGGCGCGGGCAAATCCGTGCTGCTCGCGCTTATGGCGCTCCAGTTCCGCCGCTATGCGGGATCGCAGGTTTTCGCCTTCGACTTCGGCGGTTCGATCCGCGCCGCGTCGCTCGCCATGGGCGGCGACTGGCACGACCTTGGCGGCGGGCTGACAGAAGGGGCCGAGGCGTCCGTCTCGCTCCAGCCGCTTGCCCGCATCCACAACACCTATGAACGCGCATGGGCGGCGGACTGGATCGCCGCCATCCTCATGCGCGAAGGGATCGCCATCACGCCCGAGGTGAAGGATTATCTTTGGACGGCGCTGACTTCGCTCGCCTCGGCCCCGGTCGAGGAACGCACGATCACGGGCCTCAGCGTTCTGTTGCAATCCAACGATCTGAAACGGGCACTCCGGCCGTTCTGCGTCGGCGGTGCCTATGGCCGGCTGCTCGACGCCGAGACAGAGCATTTGGGATCGGCGGACGTGCAAGCCTTCGAGATCGAGGGGCTGGTCGGAACCGGCGCGGCTCCCGCCGTGCTCGCCTATCTGTTCCATCGTATCGGCGACCGGCTCGACGGCCGCCCCACGCTGCTCATCATAGACGAAGGCTGGCTTGCGCTCGACGACGAGGGTTTCGCCGGCCAGCTCCGCGAATGGCTGAAAACGCTGCGCAAGAAAAACGCCAGCGTCATCTTTGCCACGCAAAGCCTGTCCGACATCGACGGCAGCAACATCGCGCCCGCCATCATCGAGAGCTGCCCGACGCGGCTTCTTCTCCCGAACGAACGGGCCATCGAGCCGCAGATCACGGCCATCTATCGCCGCTTCGGCCTCAATGATCGCCAGATCGAGATTCTGGCACGGGCCACGCCCAAGCGGGATTACTACTGTCAAAGCCGCAGGGGCAATCGCCTGTTCGAGCTTGGCCTGTCCGAAGTCGGTCTCGCGCTCTGCGCCGCATCCTCCAAATCCGACCAGACCCTCATTGCGCAGATCGTCGCCGAACACGGCGGCGACGGCTTCCTCGCCGCATGGCTGCGTGAGCGCGGCGTCGATTGGGCTGCCGACCTGATCCCCAACCTCACCAATCTTGCCGACCGGCCGGAATCCGCCGCGCCGGCCCGGCTCGATACCCACCCCACACAGGAGATTCTTCCATGACCTATCCCAAGATCGTCGGGGCCTCGGCCCTTGCGCTGGCGCTCGCCGTGCCTGTCGCGCTTTCGCCCATGCTGGCAGGCCCGGCCCATGCGCAATTCGGCTTCGGCCGCATCGTCTATGATCCGAGCAACTACGCGCAGAACGTGCTGACGGCCGCGCGCACGCTGGAGCAGATCAACAACCAGATCACCAGCCTCCAGAACGAGGCGCAGATGCTTATCAATCAGGCCCGTAATCTGGCGAGCCTCCCGTATTCGTCGCTCCAGCAGCTCCAGCAGAACGTCCAGCGCACGCAGCAGCTTCTCGGGCAGGCGCAGAACATCGCCTTCGAGGTCGGCCAGATCGACCAAGCGTTCCAGAGCCAATATGGCAATGTCTCGCTATCGGCGACTGACGCCCAACTGGTCGCCGATGCGCGCGGCCGTTGGGAAAATACGGTCGGCGGCTTGCAGGACGCCATGCGCGTGCAGGCTGGGGCGGTCGGCAATATCGACAGCAACCGCGCCGAGATGGCGGCCCTTGTCGGCCAGAGTCAGGGCGCGACCGGCGCGCTGCAAGCCACGCAGGCGGGCAACCAGCTTCTCGCCCTCCAGTCGCA
>NZ_LFVY01000020.1 GCF_001050155.1 Nitratireductor soli | reverse complement strand
GATCACAGCCGCATTCGATGGCGGACGCACCACCTCGGATGGGGGCGTCATGCTTTTGGCGGCAGTTGAGCGACGCCTGCAACTGGCTGACAGGTTGGCTGCTGCGATCCACGATCCGCGCGACCCACAGCGGGTGACGCATGCGATCGCCGACATTGTGCGCTCTCGCATCTTTGCGATTGCATGCGGCTACGAGGATGCCAACGATCTCGACCGACTGCGCACCGACCCGGCCTTCAAGCTCGCCTGTGGTCGGCTGCCCGATAGCGGGATCGATCTGTGCTCGCAGCCGACCTGTTCGCGCCTCGAGAACCTGCCCGATCTGCGCACCGTCATCCGTCTGGGCAGGATACTGGTCGATCTTTGGCTGACGAGCTATGCCGCGCCGCCTGCAACCGTCACGCTCGATATCGATGACACGGTCGATGTCGTTCACGGCCATCAGCAACTGTCGCTCTTCAACGGCCATCATGACGAGCGCTGCTTCCTGCCGATCCACATCTACGATGCTGCCACCGGTCGACCGGTCGCCATGATCCTGCGGCCGGGAAGGACGCCGACGGGCAAGGAGATCCGCGGCTACCTGCGCCGTCTCGTCCGGATGATCCGCGGCCGCTGGCCCGCCACCCGGATCCTGATCCGCGGCGACAGCCATTATGGTCGGGCGGAGGTCATGGCATGGTGCGAGGATAACGGCATCGACTATCTCTTCGGCCCGCCTGGCAACAAGGTTCTCCAGCGTCTCGTCGATGAAGCCGCCGACGATATCCGCACCCGCCGCGCTCTCGAGCAGAAGGCGGCGCTGCGCGGCTACGTCAAGACCCGATACAAGGCCAAATCCTGGAAGAGGGAACGCCGTGCCTGTGCCCGCATCGAGGCGACAAGGCTCGGCCTCGACATCCGCTTCGTCGTCACCAATCTCGACGAGGACTCCGCCGAGCATATCTACGACGTCATCTACTGCGCCCGGGGGCAGGCCGAAAACCTGATCAAGATGCACAAGAGCCAGCTTGCTTCCGACCGCACCTCCTGCCGATCCCCGGTCGCCAACCAGGTCCGTCTCGTCCTGCACACCGCCGCCTATTGGCTGATGCTCACGCTGCGCGACGCGGTGCCAAGGACGCATCAACTCAGCAGAGCTGAGTTCGCCACGGTGCGGCTCAGGCTTCTCAAGCTCGGCGCCCGCGTCATCGAAACCGCATCGCGCATTCGTCTGGCATTCGCCGCCGCCTGTCCCGAGGCGGGTCTGTGTCGTGCGATCGCCCTTACACTGCAGCCTGCGGGACCATGAGCGTCGGGGCAGCAAGCCCCGATGAACCCTAAACCTCAACCCTCCAGCGCGTTCAAAAGTCCCTGACCAAGCCGCGGAAAAAAGGACGCCGCCATAGCCCGCGTCCGTTGCTCAGCGGAAAGATCACCCCAGAGCTCATGAATAAGACGGGCTAGATCACATTGATCAGCATCTCGACCGCAATCTGGACCTGGACGAGTTGAGCTGCGTGGCCGCCTTCTCCAAGTATCATTTCCATCGGCAGTTCGCGGCGGCCTTTGGGCTGTCTGTGCATCGCTATATCCAGCTCATCCGCATGAAGCGGGCATCCTACAGGCTGGCCTACAGGGACGTAGACAGCGTGACCGAGATAGCGATGGATGCCGGCTACGAAGCTCCTGACGCCTTTGCCCGCGCATTTCGGCAACGGTTCAGCCAGTCGCCTTCGCAGTTCAGGAAATCTCCCGATTGGGAACCGTGGTTTGCCGCCCTCAGGCCTCTCAACCAAGCAAGGAGTAAGCTGATGCAAAGGACATTTGCAGCCAATGACATCGAAATCCGCGAGGTGCCCCCAACCCCTGTCGCGATCATGAAACACCAAGGTGATCCGGCAAGGATCGGCGACACGATCAAACGCTTCATAGCATGGCGCAAAGCCACGGGCCTCAATCCGAAGACCAGTTTGACTTTCAACATCTTCCATTCCGATCCGCGGGTGACGTCTCCGGACGAGTATCGGCTGGACCTTTGTGTCAGCACGGATCAGCCGATCAAGACGAACGGAGAGCACATTGAGGCGGGCATTATCCCCGGCGGCCGTTGCGCCGTGCTGAAAGTCGTCGGCAATACTGATGATCTGGAGCCTGCCGCGCTTTACCTCTATCGCGATTGGCTGCCGGCAAGTGGCGAGGAAGCGAGGGATTACCCCCTGTATTGCCAGCGTCTCAGCTTCTTTCCCGAAGCACCTGAACATGCGGCGGTGGCAGAGCTCTTCCTGCCCCTGAAATAGCGAACCTTTGTGGCGGCTTGTCCGTTTCTGGCCACGGCGGCGGACAAGCAGCTTTCAACCCAAATCTCTCTATCCTGCTAAACAGCGCGTTCGCCAAACGTGGGTATTCCATCAAGCGAAATCGTAGCGGCCTTCACCGGATGGCTACCTTCCAAACGACCGTTTGCGGGAAACACCCTGATCGCGTTGGCGTCCGCGATGGACGCTCAGCGAACGTGGCCGCCTTCGGCTATCGCATCGGCGGTCGATTTCAGAAGTGAGGAATCGACACCCAGGGCGCGGAGCGCTCGCGCGGCCACGCCATGCGACATGCCAGCGACGATTCCGACGACATGAGCACCGAGCAACGGACCATGGTCTTTCCGGGTTGCCGCAAGCGCCTGCATGAGTTCCTGACCCGAAGGAGCGGCGTGATAGACGCCGGGCGTTGCCGACATCGGCATGTCGTTCGGCGCATCCGCTTCCAGACCGATTGAACCAAGGGCCTCGCGATACTGCCGTTCGATCGCGGCTTTCAGGGCGTCGGGCTCTACCCCCGCCCGCTCGAAGGCGAGGCGGGCCGTGCCGTCCGGAAGATCGAGTGAGGCCAACAGGAAGTGTTCGGCTCCAGGCTCCCGCTGCTGATCCTGCAAGGCGTAGGTTTCCGCCTTTTCGCAGAGAGACTTGATTGTGCTCATGTCGTTGAGTTTCGATTTGATGCGTTTGAACATAGCAATCCCCTTATGTAGAGTTGTCGCGTGCGGTCACGTCTGAAAGTCGTTTGTGGGCGGCCTGTTTGGTAATTCCGAGAGCTTGGGCGATCCTTGACCACGACCAACCTTGGCGCAGGGCCGAGCGGACGGCCTCGCGTTCGACCCTGTCCGCCAGTCGGCGCAAAGCTACGACAGCGGCGAGCGCTTCGTCGGGGTCGGTCGGGAGAGAGATGTCGCGCAGGTCCGTCATCCGTCAACCTTAGTTGACGCCATGAGATTCGTCAACCAAGGTTGACGGATGCTTGTCTACTCTTAGTCGTGAAGGCGGGCCATCATAGTGCTACAGCGTAGATGTATGCTCATCATCATCATCGGGCATGGCCCGCCATTCGCCGCCGGTTGCCGTATAAGATGGCCTATGTGCCGCCAATTGCACGACGTCCGCTGACGCGGCTGCCAGCCCCTGATTTCATGCCCAGAACAAACATCCTAGTTGCCGCTATCCCCTTGTAGATACTTGGGGTGCAAACAAAGTGCCGTTGTACGGAACGCTGGCCGTATCAGGAACTTCCATTCTTCAACTCTTACTGAACGCATCGACCAGCATGTCGGCCACAGCGCGGACTGCAGGGGCGTGTTTCAGATCGGCATGGATGACCATCCAAACCGGTCGTGCTTCGGGCTGCTGAGCGCCGACGCGCACCAGTTCCCGGCAAGGCTGCGCCATCACACAAGGCAACAGCGCGACGCCAAGGCCCACTCTGGCAGCGGCGAACTGGCTGTGAAAATCTCCTGTCAGCAGATCAAGCGGGCGATCCTCGGCAAACTCTTCCAGCCAGCGTTGTTGGGGCACATGGGCCAGCGTTTCGTCGAAAGCGATAAAGCGCCATTGCTGCGATGACAGTCTTGCAATCTCTGGCGTCGCATAGAGCCCGAATTCGACCGCGCCGATGCGCCGGACAATGTTCTGCTTGCCCTGCGGCTCCACCATCCGCACCGCCAGATCGGCCTGGCCGCTGTCGAGCGAGGCGATATGCGAATTGGCAGAAAGCACGATCTGCAAATCGGGATGATCGGCGCGCAGATCGCGCATGGCTGGGATGATGACTTCGCTGACCAGCACGGGCGGCGCAGTCAGCCGCACTCTCCCGGTCAACGTGCCCTGCGCGGCATGGGTCAGACGTTCAATCCGCTGCGCACCTTGCTCCATGTCGCGTGCAATTGCAGCGACCTCCTTGCCCTTCTCCGTAAGAGGTGTCGACCGCGCCAAGCGGCGCACGAGCGTTTGCCCCAACGTCTCTTCCAGCGCGGAAACACGCCGCGACACCGTGGCATGATTGACGCCTAATGCCCGCGCCGCGCCGGCCAGCGAGCCTTCGCGCTCAAGTACCGCGAGCACATGCAGATCATCCCAGTTCATCTGATAGACGTTGCACAGATGGGGTGCATAGTCATGCAGTTTTCATAGGAATGTATGCCTGCGAGAAAGGACCGGATGAAAACAGGAGCATACGCAATGATCCCCACACTTCCGCTTGGAACCGATGGTCCGAACCTGCCCGCTCTTGGCCTTGGCTGCATGGGCATGTCCGAGTTTTACGGCGAAACCGACGATGCCCAGTCGCTCGCCGTGCTGTCCCGCGCCTATGAACTTGGCGTGCGGATGTTCGATACCGCCGATATGTATGGCAATGGCCATAACGAGGAACTGCTAGCGCATTTCCTGAAAAAGGGCCAGCCGGACGCATTCATCGCCACCAAGTTCGGCATCCGCAAGGCACCGGGCGTATACGCTCGCACCATCGACAACAGCCCGGACTATATCCGGCAGGCGTGCGACGCCTCGCTACGGCGTCTGGGGGTCGAACAGATCGGCCTGTATTATGTCCACCGCGCCGAGGCCGGGCGGCCCATCGAAGAAACGATGCTGGCGCTAGCCGAGCTGGCGCAGGCAGGCAAGATCGCGCGCATTGGTCTCAGCGAAGTCTCTGCCGATACGCTGCGCCGTGCCCATGCGGTGCACCCCGTGGCGGCGGTGCAGAGCGAATATTCGCTGACCACGCGCGATATGGAAGCCGAGGTGCTGCCCGCCTGCCGAGAGCTGGGCATTGCCTTTGTCGCCTACAGCCCGCTGGGGCGCGGCCTGCTGTCTGGCACGATTGATCGCGACAGCCTTGCCGAGAACGATTTTCGCCGCAACGCCCCGCGCTTCGGCGATGAGGCGCTGAAGGCGAACACTGCGCGGCTCGACACCCTGCGCGCCATTGCTGACCAACGCGAGGCAGCGCCATCGCAGGTGGCTCTCGCCTGGGTGCTGGCCAAGGGTGCGTTCGCGATCCCCGGCACCAAGCGGCTCAGCTATCTGGAACAAAACATCGCAGCCGCCAGCCTGCGCCTGTCTGCCGATGACATCACCAAACTTGACAGCGCCTATGCACCGGGCAGCTTCACCGGCGAACGCTATACCGCCGAGGGCATGAAAGGGGTGAATGCATGAGCGCCCGCACCATGTCCCACGCGCAGACCGGCTTGATCGGCGATCACGCGATGAAGCGGCTTGCCGGCCAGGCACAGGAAACGATCCTCGCTTCGGTCGGCGCACGGTCCCCGGTATTGGCGGACAGTCTGGTGAACCATGCTTTCGGCAGGATCATTGCCCAGACCACGCTGGGCTATGAAGAGCGTGAACTCGAAACCATCGCCATGCTCGGGGCCATGGGGGGATGCGAAAACCAACTGCGTACGCATCTTGGCTTTGCGTTGGATTGCGGCCTTGTGCCGGAAGAGATCATGGCCAGCGTTGAGCACGTCTCCGTCTATGCAGGCTATCCGCGCGCACTGACCATGCTGCGCATCGCGGGCGAAGTGATGCAGGACAAAGGTGAGGAATTGCTCGTCGCGAAGCGGTTTCCGTTGCGCGACCACGACACATGCCTGTTCGACAGTGGCGGCGACAAGCCGCCCCTGATGCTGCTCCATGCCCTCGGGCTGGATTGGCGTATGTGGTCGCGCGTCATTCCGCTGCTGACGCCGCATTTCCGTGTCATCGCCTATGATCTGCGCGGGTTTGGCGGGGCCGCCTTCGCGCCGGGGATCCGCGATCTGGCTCACTACGCACAGGATGTGACGGATGTAATGGAGCGGTTAGCGCTATCTCAGGCCCAAATTGCCGGGCTGTCTCTTGGCGGGTCGATTGCCCTGGAGCTTGCGTTGCAACAGCCCGGGCGCGTGCAGGAGCTGACCGTGATTGCCGCCACCGCATGGTCGTTTCCCGTCTTCGAGGAACGCGCTCAATTCGCCGAGGCCGAGGGAATGGAGGCCCAAATCATTCCGAGCCTGACCCGGTGGTTCCGCGCCAGTGATCTGGCGACAAATGGCTGGCCGGTGCGTTATGCCCGAAACTGTGTCCGATGGGCGTCTGTCGCTGACTGGAGCGGAGCATGGCGGACGTTGGCCGGAATTTCGCTCGACGGCAGGCTGGACGGGATTACGGCCCCGATGCGCATCATCGCCGGCGAATGCGACCAATCCACGCCGCCCGAACTCATGAAGCGCCTTACCGAGGGAACGCGCCGAAGCTTCGAGGTCATCGGGGATGCCCCTCATATGATCGCTCTCACGCATCCCAAGGAACTTGCCACTGAAATCCTGAAACCGCTTTCGTAATGTAACCTATTGGCTATCGCCGAGACTGCGATGCCGCAGTCCCGGCAGTCGCGTGAACTTGTTCGGTAGGACCAAGATACGCATGGTGGTGGATGCCCTCGTCGAGGCGTTCATGCCTATTGCGGGTGCAGGTTGCAGGATGTCTTTTCGGATTGTGTTGCGGCACGCGACTGACTGCCCACACCGGCAGTTTGAAGGTCCGAGTATGCCCATGCCCCTTCATTCCCTGGGCCTGTTCGCGGTCAGATTTCACCTGCAGTCAGACACCAAGACCGATCGATGGTGATTGTGCAGTACCCAGCCAAACCACCAGCCATTCGCAACAAGTATCGTGGCGTTCCGCCGTTTCCCTGTCTTTGTACGCCACAGTACGACGACCATATATCGGTTGTTGTCATGCCCTGATTTCTGCCTCTTCTACTCATCCCCGATCCAGGGCCGCACTTCGCGGACCCGCACGAGAACGGGGACGACGTGGCGGCCACTCACCAGAAGTCGGAGGCAATCCTTCGCGGCGCGCGCATGCTGCGCACGGCCCTCGGGCCGGCGATCGCCCAGTTTCTGGAAGATCCCGCGATCGTCGAGGTGATGCTCAACCCCGATGGGCGGCTCTGGATCGACCGCCTCTCCGAGGGACTCTCCGACACGGGTGAACGGCTGTCGCCGGCCGATGGCGAGCGCATCGTTCGCCTCGTCGCGCACCATGTCGGCGCCGAGGTTCATCCAGGAGCCCCGCGCGTCTCAGCCGAGTTGCCGGAAACGGGGGAGCGGTTCGAGGGCCTTCTGCCCCCCGTCGTCGCCGCGCCGGCCTTTGCGATCCGTAAGCCTGCGGTCGCCATCTTCACGCTCGACGACTATGTCGCCGCCGGTATCATGGTGGCCGATCAGGCCGAGGCGCTGCAGGTCGCCGTCGCCGAGCGCCGCAATATCCTGGTCGCCGGCGGCACCTCGACCGGCAAGACGACGCTCACCAACGCGCTCCTCGCCGAGGTGTCGAAGACCGCCGACCGCGTGGTGCTGATCGAGGACACGCGCGAGCTTCAATGCGCCGCCCCGAACCTCGTCGCCATGCGCACGAAGGACGGCGTCGTCACGCTGTCCGATCTCGTCCGCTCCTCGCTGCGCCTGCGCCCCGATCGCATCCCGATCGGCGAGGTGCGCGGCGCTGAAGCCCTCGATCTGCTCAAGGCCTGGGGCACCGGTCACCCCGGCGGCATCGGCACAATCCATGCGGGCACCGCGATCGGCGCACTCCGCCGCCTCGAGCAACTCATCCAGGAAGCTGTTGTCACCGTTCCGCGCGCCCTGATCGCAGAGACGATCGATCTGGTCGCCGTGCTCTCCGGCCGCGGCGCCTCGCGCCGGCTCGCCGAACTCGCTCGCGTCGAAGGGCTCGGCCCCGACGGCGATTACCGCGTCATCCCCGCCAGCCAGCACCTCACAGGAGATCCATCATGATCCAGCATGCCATGCGTGTCCGCCGTCACGTAGCGACAGCGACCTCCGTCACCTTCCTCACCTTGGCGCTCGCGCCGGCCGCCCACGCGTCCGGTTCGTCGATGCCGTGGGAGGCGCCGCTGCAGTCCATCCTCGAATCCATCGAGGGCCCTGTCGCCAAGATCGTCGCGGTGATCATCATCATCGTGACTGGCCTGACGCTCGCATTCGGCGACACCTCGGGCGGCTTCCGGCGCCTGATCCAGATCGTCTTCGGCCTATCGATCGCCTTCGCCGCGTCGAGCTTCTTCCTGTCGTTCTTCTCGTTCGGCGGCGGAGCGCTAGTCTGATGGCGACGTCGGCGGAGACCGCGAGCGAAGTGCCGGGCTTTTCGGTCCCCGTCCATCGCGCGCTGACCGAGCACATCCTGCTCGGCGGCGCGCCGCGCTCGATCGCCATCCTGAATGGGACGCTGGCGGCGGCGCTCGGGCTCGGCCTTCGCCTCTGGCTCGTTGGAATTGGCCTCTGGGCTATCGGCCACTTCGCCGCGGTCTGGGCCGCCAAACGAGATCCGCAGTTCGTCGACGTCGTCCGCCGGCATCTGCGCATCCCCGGTCATCTGTCGGTTTGAGGGGGCGCGCGGCCATGATGAACCTTGCCGAGTATCGCAACGGCAACACCCGGCTCGCAGACTTCCTCCCCTGGGTGGCGCTGGTGGGCGAAGGCGTCGTCCTCAACAAGGACGGCAGTCTGCAGCGCACCGCCCGGTTTCGCGGGCCTGACCTTGACAGCGCCGTGCCGGCCGAGCTGATCGCGGTCGCCGGACGGCTCAACAACGCCTTCCGTCGCCTCGGCTCCGGCTGGGCGATCTTCGTCGAGGCGCAGCGGCACGGCGCCGCTACCTATCCAGCCAGCATGTTCGCCGACAGCGCCTCCGCGCTGGTCGACGCCGAACGCAAAGCTGATTTCGAGGAAGCCGGCGCGCATTTCGAGTCGAGCTACTTCTTGACCTTCCTCTATCTGCCTCCGGCCGAGGACGCAGCGCGCGCCGAAACCTGGCTCTATGAGGGCCGCGATCACGCCGGCGTCGACGCCCACGAGGTCCTGCGCGGCTTCGTAGATCGCACCGATCGCATCCTCCAGCTCATCGATGCCTTCATGCCGGAATGCGCCTGGATCGATGACGCCGAGACACTGACCTTCCTGCATTCGACGGTCTCGACGAAGCGCCACCGCGTCCGGGTGCCCGAGACGCCGATCTATCTCGATGCACTGCTGGCCGATCAGCCGCTCACCGGCGGGCTAGAGCCTCGCCTTGGCGACACGCACCTGCGCATCCTCACCATCATCGGATTCCCGACCGCGACGACACCCGGCATTCTCGACGAACTGAACCGGCTCGCTTTTCCCTATCGCTGGTCGACCAGAGCGATCCTGCTCGACAAGACCGACGCCACAAAGCTGCTGACGAAGATCCGTCGGCAGTGGTTCGCCAAGCGCAAGTCGATCGCCGCGATCCTGAAGGAGGTGATGACCAACGAGGCCTCGGCGCTGGTCGACACCGACGCCGCGAACAAGGCCGCCGACGCGGATATGGCGCTGCAGGAGCTCGGCGCCGACTATGCCGGTCAGGCCTATGTGACGGCGACGATTACTGTCTGGGACGAAGATCCACGCATCGCGGCCGAGAAGCTGCGCCTGGTCGAGAAGGTCATCCAGGGCCGCGATTTCACCGCCATGCCCGAGACCATCAACGCTGTGGACGCGTGGCTCGGCAGCCTGCCCGGCCACGCTTACGCTAACGTGCGGCAACCGCCGATCAACACGCTCAATCTCGCCCATATGATCCCGCTGTCGGCGGTATGGGCGGGACCGGAACGGGACGAGCACTTCGCAGCACCCCCACTGCTGTTCGGCAAGACCGAAGGCTCGACCCCGTTCCGGCTTTCCATCCACGTCGGCGACGTCGGTCACACGCTGATCGTCGGCCCGACCGGCGCCGGCAAATCCGTGCTGCTGGCGCTGATGGCGCTGCAGTTCCGCCGTTACGCGCGATCTCAGGTCTTCGCTTTCGATTTCGGTGGCTCGATCCGGGCGGCGGCGCTCGCCATGCGCGGCGATTGGCACGATCTAGGCGGCGGGCTCACCGAGGGCGCCGATCACAGCGTGTCGCTGCAGCCGCTTGCCCGGATCGACGACGTCGCCAAACGGGCCTGGGCGGCTGACTGGCTCACCGCCATTCTCGAGCGCGAAAGCGTTTCGATCACGCCCGAGGTGAAGGAGCATCTCTGGTCGGCGCTTTCGTCGCTCGCCTCCGCGCCGATTGGCGAGCGCACGCTGACGGGCCTGTCGGTCTTGCTGCAGTCAAACGAGCTCAAGCAGGCGCTTCGGCCCTACTGCGTTGGCGGCCCCTATGGGCGGCTGCTCGACGCCGAGGCCGAACACCTCGGTGAAGCCTCAGTCCAGGCTTTCGAGACCGAGGGTCTGATCGGTACGGGCGCCGCTGCCGCGGTTCTCGCCTATCTCTTCCATCGCATTGAGGACCGACTCGACGGGCGGCCGACGCTGTTGATCGTCGATGAAGGCTGGCTCGCCCTTGATGACAAAGGCTTCGCGGGTCAGCTTCGCGAATGGCTGAAGACGCTGCGCAAGAAGAACGCCAGCGTCATCTTTGCCACCCAGTCGCTGTCGGACATCGACGGCTCGGCAATCGCGCCGGCCATCATCGAGAGCTGTCAGACCCGCATCCTGCTGCCGAACGAACGCGCGATCGAGCCGCAGATCACAGCCATCTATCGTCGCTTCGGTCTCAACGATCGCCAGATCGAGATTCTCGCCCGGGCGATGCCCAAGCGCGACTACTACTGCCAGTCGCGGCGCGGCAATCGCCTGTTCGAACTCGGCCTGTCCGATGTCGCCCTGGCGCTCTGCGCGACATCTTCGAAGACAGATCAGGCCGCAATCGCCCAGATCACCGCTTCGCATGGCCGCGACGGCTTCCTTGCTGCCTGGCTGCGCGAACGCGGCCTCGAATGGGCCGCCAATCTCATTCCCAACCTCACCAACATGGAGACGTCCTCATGAACCCGCGCCGTTCGCGCGGCGTGCGCCTTGCCGCCGCGCTGCTCACCGCCTCAGTCGCCACGCTCCCGTTCTTGGCAGCTCCCGCACACGCACAGTTCGGACGCATCGTCTACGACCCCACGAATTACGCGCAGAACGTCCTAACGGCGGCCCGCACCCTTCAGCAGGTCAATCAGCAGATCACCCAGCTTCAGAACGAAGCGACCATGCTGATCAACCAGGCGCGAAATCTGGCGAGCCTGCCGTACTCGTCGCTTCAACAACTGCAGCAATCGGTGCAACGCACCCAGCAGCTGCTGCAGCAGGCGCAGCGCATCGCCTACGATGTCCGGAACATCGATCAGGCGTTCCAGACCACCTACGGCAACGCCTCCATGTCCGCCTCGGATCAGCAGCTCGTCGCCGGTGCACGCGAGCGCTGGCAGAACACCGTCGGCGGGCTGCATGATGCCATGCGCGTGCAGGCCGGTGTCGTCGGCAACATCGACACCAACCGCACCGAGATGTCCTCGCTGATCGGCCGAAGCCAGGGGGCGACGGGCGCACTGCAGGCGACGCAGGCCGGCAACCAGCTCCTTGCACTTCAGGCACAACAGCTTGCCGACCTTACGGCCGTCGTCGCGGCAAACGGCAGGTCACAGGCGCTCTCCGAAGCCGAGCGCGCAGCGGCCGCCGAGCAGGGCCGTGAGCAGCGCCGCCGGTTCCTCACGCCGGGCTCCGGCTACCAGGCCGGGAATGCCCGCATGTTCCCGAACAGCGGTAACTGAGGGCGCGGCCATGGACGGCAAGATGCTCGCCCGACTTGGCGCTGTGGTGTTCGTCGCCGTGGCTGTCACTGCGACGGCGATCGAGATGAGCCGGAATGAGGAGCCAGCGGAGAGCTGGGCTTCGTCACGCTCAAGCACGACACCGTCGGATCCCTTGCGCGACGAGTTGTTCCGCTGCCAGGCCCTCGGCGAGGCCGGGCCGCGTGATCCTGCCTGCCTGCGGGCCTGGGCGGAAAACCGCAACCGCTTCCTCGCGCCGGGCGCACGACCGGCAGAGCGGCTGCCAGAAGCCGCGCCGACTCCACACCCGCCAACGGACGCGGATGTCCCGGCCCGGCCGGCGCCGGTGTCGGAGCCGGCCGAGACGCGGTAGCGTCATGGGCAACACCGGCGTCATCGACCACTTTCTCGAGGTCTTCACCCGCTACATCGATTCCGGGTTCGGGCTGCTCAGCGGTGAAGTCGCCTTCATCGCCACGACGCTGATCGTCATCGATGTGACGCTGGCCGCGCTGTTCTGGTCCTGGGGCGGCGACGACGACATCTTCGCCCGCCTAGTGAAGAAGACGCTGTTCGTCGGCGTGTTCGCCTACATCATCGGCAACTGGAACAACCTCGCGCGCATCGTCTTCGAGAGCTTCGCCGGCTTGGGCCTCAAGGCCAGTGGCACGGGCTTCACAACGGCCGATCTGCTGCGGCCGGGCAAGGTGGCGCAAACCGGTCTCGATGCCGGGCGGCCGCTCCTGGAATCCATCTCGGGCCTGATGGGATACTGGTCGTTCTTCGAGAACTTCATCCAGATCGCCTGTATGTTCCTCGCCTGGGCGCTGGTGTTGCTCGCCTTCTTCATCCTCGCGATCCAGCTCTTCGTCACCCTAATCGAATTCAAGCTCACCACGCTCGCCGGCTTCGTCCTCATTCCGTTCGGGCTGTTCGGCAAGTCCGCGTTCATGGCCGAACGGGTGCTCGGCAACGTCATCTCCTCCGGCATCAAGGTGCTGGTGCTGGCCGTCATCATCGGCATCGGCTCGACGCTGTTCTCCGAATTCACCGCCGGCTTCGGCGGCGCCACGCCCTCCATCGACGAGGCCATGGCGATCGTGCTCGCCGCGCTGTCACTTCTCGGCCTCGGCATCTTCGGCCCTGGTATCGCCAGCGGCATCGTCTCCGGCGGACCGCAGCTCAGCGCCGGCGCGGCGGTTGGTACGGGTCTCGCGGCCGGCGGCATGATCGCCGCCGGAGCCGGTGCGGTCGGCGCCGTTGCATCCGGAGGCGCGGCACTTGCCGGAGGCGCGGCAGCCGCGGCCCGGGGCGGTGCTGCGATGGCGGGTGGCGCATCCACGGCCTACAGCCTCGGCGCAGCCGGCCAGTCAGGCGCAAGTGGAGTCGCGTCGGGACTCGGCGCCGTCGCCCAGGCCGGAGCCAGCGCGGCTGTCTCGCCGCTGCGCCGCGCCGCCTCACGCGCCGCCGAAAGCATGCGTTCGAGCTTCAATGCCGGCGGCAAGGCCGTGTTCGAAGCGACTGGCGGCTCATCAACGATGGGATCGGTCGGTGGCGACGCAGCGAGCGACGGCAGCGGCTCGGTCACACCGGCAACCGCCGGCGAACCGCCCGCATGGGCCCAGCGCATGCGCCGTTCCCAACGCATGACCCACGCCGTCCAGGCGACCGCCCACGCCGTGCGCTCCGGTGATGCCCATGGCGGCGGCTCTTCCGTCAATCTTTCCGAAGGCGACCGCTGATGTTCAAACGACCCTCCACCCACTACGGCAAAGCCCCCGAACCCGAGACGCCCTACCAGCGCGCCGCACAGGTATGGGACGAGCGCATCGGCTCCTCGCGCGTCCAGGCGAGGAACTGGCGGCTGATGGCCTTCGGCTCGCTGATCCTCTCCGCTGGCTTCGCAACCGCGCTGGTCTGGCAATCGGCACGCGGCACGATCGTGCCCTGGGTGGTGCAGGTCGACCGGCTCGGCCAGGCGCAGGCCGTGGCGCCGGCTGTTGCCGACTATCGTCCGACCGACCCCCAGATCGCCTTCCACCTGGCGCGCTTCATCGAGCAGGTCCGCTCGATCCCGGCCGACGCCATCATCGTGCGGCAGAACTGGCTGCGCGCCTACGACTTCACGACCGACCGCGGCGCGGTAGCGCTGAACGACTACGCGCGGGCCAACGACCCGTTCACCAAGGTCGGCCGACAGCAGGTCGCGGTGGAAGTCTCGAGCGTCATCCGCGCGTCTCCAGATAGTTTCCGTGTCGCCTGGGTCGAACGCCGTTACGAGAACGGCCAGCTCGCCACGACCGAGCGCTGGACCGCGATCCTGACGATCGTCGTACAGGTCCCGCGCAACGCCGATCGGGTCAGGGCGAACCCGCTCGGCATCTATGTCAACGCCATCAACTGGTCACGGGAGCTTGGTCAATGAAGCCGTCTTTCCGTAAAGCCGGAAGCCCGGCTTCACACATTTCCGCAATCCCGGCCTTGCGCCGAGGCACATTGCCGATCCTGCTGGTGGCGACGTCTGCGCTCGCCGGCTGCGCCACGACCAATCCTCCGCCGGAAATCTCCTACGACAACGCCGCGCCTGCGGTGCAGACAGTGGATCCCCCTGCGCCGGTAACAGTCGTGGAACTGCCCCGGCCCCTACCGCTGCCCGGGCAGATGAAACCGATGGAGCGCTCCCGTCAGGCACCCGAACCGACCGATCCGACAGCACGCGTCAACCAGGCCAATGCTGCAGCCCGCATTCAGCCGGTGCGCGACGGCTTCATCAATTCGATGCAGGTCTACCCCTTCACCCAAGGCGCGCTCTATCAGGTCTATACCGCCGTCGGGCAGATCACCGACATCGCGTTGCAGCCCGGAGAGCAGCTCGTGGGCTCCGGCCCGGTCGCCGCCGGTGACACAGTGCGCTGGATCATCGGCGATACGCAGAGCGGTTCCGGGCCAACGCTTCAGGTCCATATTCTGGTGAAGCCGACCCGGCCGGACCTGATGACCAATCTCGTCATCAACACCAACCTGCGCACCTATCACATGGAACTGCGCTCGACCGAGCGGACCTATATGGCCTCGGTCTCCTGGCAGTATCCGCGAGACCAGCTCATCGCGCTGCGCCGGCAGAACCAACAGGCCGAGGCAGCACAGCCGGTCGCATCCGGCGTCGACCTTGCCAACGTCAACTTCCGCTACGCGATCGACGGCGACCGCGCGCCGTGGCGGCCGTTGCGCGCCTTCGACGACGGCCGCCAGGTCTTCATAGAATTCCCACGCGGTATTGGCCAGGGCGAGATGCCGCCACTGTTCGTGGTCGGCTCGGAGGGCAACACCTCGGAGCTGGTGAACTACCGGGTTCGCGGCCACCACATGATCGTCGATCGGCTCTTCGCCACCGCCGAGTTGCGTTACGGCTCCGGCGATCGCCAGAAGCGTGTCCGCATCGTTCGCACCGATGGAAGGCCGGCGTCGTGAGCGAGACGGAGCCCCGGAAAGAGGAAGGGCCGGACGAGGAGGCTCGGCCGTTGACCGGCGAGCCTGTCGGTCCCGCGCCGATGCGGCTGCGCGCCGAACCGCCGCGCGTCACTCGACTGTCGCGAAAGGTGCTGGCCGGTCTCGGCCTGGTCGCGAGCGTCGGGATCGGCAGTGCGCTCATCTATGCGCTGCAAACCCGCGATGGCGGTCGGCCCAACGAGGAACTTTACTCGACCGAGAACCGCTCGACGGCCGACGGGATCGCGGGCCTGCCGCGCGACTACAGCGGTGTGCCTCAGCTTGGCCCGCCGCTTCCGGGCGACCTTGGCCGCCCCATCCTTGGCGCACAGAATCGCGGCCAACCCGTACCGACGCCCGGCATCTCCACGCCCAACCCTGGTCTCAGTCCGGAAGAGCAGCGGCGCATTCAGGAGCTTGAATCGGCACGCACGGCGCGGCTGTTCGCTTCCACTGAAACCCGGACGGCGGCAGCAAACCCCTCCCAGACAACGCCCGACGCACAATCGACGCCCGATCTAACCAGCCTTGGGCTGGCTCCGCCGCCGGCGACGGCGACGGCGCAGGACCGGCAGAACGCCTTCCTCAACGCCGCTGCCGACCGGCGCACCGTGGCGCCCGATCGCGTTGCAGCGCCGGCGTCGCCCAACATCCTGCAGGCGGGCGCCGTGATTTCCGCCGCGCTGATCACCGGCATCCGTTCGGATCTCCCCGGCCAGATCACCGCTCAGGTGACGGAAAATATCTACGACAGCCCGACGGGTCGCATCCTTCTTGTGCCCCAAGGCACACGCGTCATCGGCCAGTACGACAATAACGTCCAGTTCGGGCAGAGCCGCGTCCTCCTGGTCTGGAATCGGCTGATCTTCCCGAACGGACGGTCAATCGTTCTCGAGCGCCAGCCGGGCGCCGATGCCGAGGGTTATGCCGGCCTGCAGGATGGTGTCGATTATCACTGGTGGGATCTCGCCAAGGCGGCCGGGCTTTCGACCCTGCTCAGCGTCGCCGCCGAACTCGCCACCAATGACGATGACAGGTTGATCCAGGCGATCCGCAACGGCGGTCAGGACACTATCAATGATGCGGGCCAACAGATCGTCCGGCGCCAGCTCAACGTCGCACCCACGTTGACGATCCGCCCAGGCTTTCCGGTGCGCGTCATCGTCACCCGAGACCTGATTCTAGAACCTTATGGAGGCTCGTGATGCCCAAGCTCAAACTTGGCCCTTTGATTGACGAAAAGCCAGTCAAGATCACGGTGGAACTACCCGCTTCGTTGCATCGAGATCTGGTTGCATACGGAGATGCCATGGGCCGCGAGCACGGACAAGGGGCGATCGAGCCTTACAAGCTCGTTGTTCCGATGTTGGAGCGCTTCATCGCGACGGATCGCGGCTTCACAAAGCTCCGCCGGTCTCAAACCGCCGGTTGATGCTCACCGCGAAGTCTTAGGCGCTCCGTCAAATGTCTCAGCGCCGGGTTCGCGCATTGAGCGGTCCAAACCGCGGTCCATTGCAGGTGATCTGCGGACTTAACAGGTAAGATGCGCAAGTCGGGGGTGTTCGGGCTGATCATGGACTTCACTGCGAGCGTCAGTCCGAACCCCTCTCGCACGAGGTATATGAGATTGTCTCTACCGACTCGCTGCAAAGATAGTTGCGGTCTGCTGCCGAGGCGTCGCAGATGCCACCCCAGAATCTCCGCGACCTTGAGCCCAAAGGCGTCCGAACTGACAAGGATTGTCTCTTCGGTGAGGTCGCTCCATCCGACAGTCGCTAGCCGCGCAAGAGGATGTTCGACCGACGTAACGACGACGAGCGGCTCCTTCCAAACAGGCAACGCGTCAAACCCCTCGATCTGCGGCTCTCCGATGACAAAGGCGACATCGAGCCGCCCTCGCGATACGCCCGCGAGGGTGTCATCGAACGAAGCTTCCTCCACTCGGATCTTCACCTTCGGATATTTTCGTCGATAGGTTCTCAGGAGTTCCGGCAAGGGGCCTTGAGCAAGCGTTCCCATCAGGCCGATCCGCAAGTGCCCGTGTTGCCCGGTGTGGGACGACGCCAGTTCCTTGACCGCCCTGTGGAGATGCTCCGCTCCAACACGCGCTTCCTGAAGGAAATGGCTACCAATGGGAGTCAGGACCACCCCAGTACGGCGGCGCTCGAACAGAGCGACGCCGAGCCGCCGCTCGAGAAGCTGTACTCGGCGTGTGAGCGTAGACTGATTGACCCCGATGGATAGTGCCGCGCGACGGAACGATCCGTGCTCCGCGGCAAGTTGAGCATAACGAAGGTAACGCAGGTCAAGCGAGAGATCGGGCACTCTCGGCCCTCCGCTCCGACCTCCGCATGGTCGGCGTGAGCTTGCAGTTCATCCGACGCGATCGCCAGCCTGGGTCGCAGGTAGCCATCCAAAACCAACCTGCCGGCGAGATCCATCTATCCCCAAACCTCCTTCGGAAGCTCTCTTCCATTCCTCTAAACTCCGCATTATAACCTTTAAGAGCCAATATGTGCGACTGAGTCCCTTCTATAGGGAATTTAGAGGAACTTAAAGCCTGCCAGAGGTAACAAAAATGTCGGAAGAGTTCTATACGGTCGAGTTCGCCGCGGAGCAGTTGAAGCTGCATCCAAAGACCGTCCTCAAGTTCATTCGTCAGGGTCAATTGCGCGCCACCAAGGTTGGTCGCCAGTATCGCATCTTGCGCTCAGACCTTGCCGCCTTGGTTGGTGATCATCGTGCGGCTCGGGGCGCGTTGCGCGAGGTTAGGTCGACCACGATCGTCGATATCTCCAACGCGGATGCCGAGTTCGCACGGAGGATGGCGGCACTTCTGACCGGCGCCCGCAAGGCAAACGGCCGGTCTGCCGAGCCCATGAGCGTGGACGTCACACACGATCCGGCGAACAAGCAGGTCAAGATCATCATCGTCGCCCGGCCATCGGATGCTGCCGAACTCCTGCAACTCTCCGAAGTCCTGCTGGAGGGGCGTACATGAGTTCCGCCTTCCGAACACCAGAAGGCGCGAAGGCGGTCCGCAAGAGCTATGAGCAGCTTCTGGAGCATTGGCCGTCGCCAAGCCGTCGCCATCTTGTGCCGACCTCAGCGGGTGAGACGTTTGTGATTGAAAGCGGCCCGCTCGATGCACCGGCCGTCGTCCTGTTGCATGGCACTGCTGCGAATTCCGCCATGTGGCTGAGCGACGTCGCCGCGTGGACCCAGCGATTCCGCGTGTTTGCTGTCGACATCATCGGCGATGCTGGTCTCAGCGCCTTCAACCGTCCCACACTCGATACCGACGCGCATGCGCGATGGCTAGACGAGGTCCTCGCAGCTCTTTCGATCCAGCGCACGTCGCTTGTCGGCATCTCCATGGGCGGCTGGCTCTCGCTCGACTACGCGACGCGCCGTCCTGAGCGCGTGCAGAAGCTCGCCGTCATCAACCCTGCCGGCGTCGGGGAGCCTCGGAACGTGCTCATCTGGGCGCTGCCGCTCTTGATGCTTGGCCGGTGGGGCCGCCGCAAGATGATTGAGCGGATCGCCGGCGCTCCGAGCGGTGCGCCGTCCCCGGATCAAGCGGCAGTGGCAACCTTCCTAGAACTGATCTTCAGCCACTTCCGGCCGCGCACAGCGGCGCTCCCCCGGTTCGACGATGCCGCGTTGGATCGGCTATCTATGCCTGTCCTGGCGATCATCGGAGGTAGGGACGTCTTTATCGACGCGCCCGGCACCCGCGCACGTCTCGAGGCGCATGTTCATGACCTGACGATGTCGTTCCTTCCAGACGCCCATCACTTCGTACCCGGTCAGACTTCGAAGATCGAGGCATTCCTGGCGGCCAAACCGACAGCGTCAGGATAGGAGCGTCGCTTTGAAGGAGAAGATCGATATCAACCTCGTCAAAGCCCTTCGGAAGCGCACGGCGGCCGGAGTGGTGAGTTGCAGAGACGCGCTGATCGACACCGGTGGCGACCTCGATTCGGCAGTGAAACGCCTGCATGAACGGCATCTCTTGCCCGCCGCCATTGAGCGACGACCTACGGCCGAGGGGCTGATCGCCTTCCTCGTCGATGGCCGTTGCGGCGTCATCGTTGAGCTCGCTGCAGAGACAGACTTCACTGCCCGCAATCCGCTGTTTCAACAAGCAGCGCAAGCTATCGCGCGTACCACGTTCACGGTGGGAGGCGAATTGGCCGATACGCTCGCAGCGCCGTCGCCCGATGGTCAGGGAGACATCGCAGGCTATGTGCGACGACTGGCTGCAGCGTTCGGCGAGAACATTCATGTCCGGAGGGCAAGCATCCTCAGGACCGAGAATGGGTTGATCGGCGCATACGCGCACAATCCGCCGGTGCCGGGCCTTGCAAGAATGGTGGCGCTGGTGGCAATCAGCGGACATGCCCCCGGTTCGTCTGGCAATTTAGTTGCCAAGAAGCTGGCCATGCACGTCGTCGGCGCCGCGCCATTGTGGTCGAGCGTCAATCATGTTCCGCCGTCGATTCGCGATCAGAAGCGGTTGAGAATCGACGACGACCGTGAGCATAGCCTAGACGAACGCGAGGTCAGTTCCGCCATCGAAGCACGGCTGGAGCGGTTCTACGATCAGACCGTCCTTCCTCGACAACGCTACCTGCTCGACCCCTCGATGACCGTCGCCGAGTTTCTGGCTGCCGAGGCCGGGTCCGATGCTCACATCGAGGGTTTCGTCTGTTTCCGTATCGGAGAGGACGCCGCGCACGACGCGCGTGTTGCCGAAGCTGCGGAGTTCGAATGGACCTTCGGCAACGATTGGTCTGACGAGCGCCCTTCGAAACTGACCGCCATCGGCAATGAGCGGGTCTTTGAGATCTCGCCTCGTGGACCGAAGCTGCGGGACGATCGTGACGCCGTAGATCTTATCAATGCGGCATGGTCGGGCGGAGCAACCATCATCGCCCTGCCTGTGGAGCGTCTGTCGACGGACTTTTTCCCTCTCAGCACAAGGAAGGCCGGAACGATTCTGCAGAAGTTCTCGAACTTCGGCACACGCGTCGCCATTGTCGGCGACATTTCCTCCGAACTCAGTGCGAGTTCGGCGCTGCGCGACTTCGTCTACGAATCCAACCACCGCGGTCAGGTCGTGTTCGTTCCCGACCTGCAAGCTCTGACGCAAGGATTGAGGAGATCACAGCACGACAACGGGGATACCGCATGAAAAGCTAGGGTCCAAACCCAATCAGCAGCTTGATTTTGCGCCCACCTGTAGGTTCAGTGTGCCTCCGAATTGAGGAGGCTGGGTCATGGCACCCAAGCTGCACAACCTTGAGTGCGGTGTTGTGCGCTTCCGGCCCCGCAAGAGCAAACAGGTGGACGATCAAATGCTGGAAGATGAAAACCAGCACGATCATTCCGGTCACGTAGTGCATTCGACGGTTTTGAAAGGCGGTAGCGCCGACGATTCGATCATGACAATGCTCCTCCCAGAGTCGCGATCGCGACCAATGCAAACAGGGTGGTCGAGGGAAAGCGCAGAGGATTGATTTCGCCCTTCACGGCCACGAAAATGCTCAGCAAGCTGAAGAGAAGGGACAGGCCTCCTAGCAGCCATGCGACATCGGGGCTGGACCATCCGATCGCGACCGCAGCAAATGACATTGCCATTGCTGCGAGCAGGATGGTGACGATGTGCCAGCAATAATAGTTGAGCCACTTGGACGCCTTCGGGAGGTGGGCGTCCGCCAGAAGCGGAACGGCTACGCGCGGTCCACCGATAAAGGTGTGCACGTAGAAAGTGATGGCGGCGATAGCAGCCGCAAGCCCAAACCAAAAGGATTGCATCAAACCGATTCCCATATTAGAGGATATTCTCTAATTGGAGTGAGTATGTCTCGCAAGTCACTTTTTTCCGATGATCGGGTGTTTGAGGCTGTTGGGCGGCTGATGGCCGAACAGGGGGCACTTACGACTACGGCCGTTCAGCAGGCAGTCGGGCTTTCGACGGGGTCACTCTATCACCGCTTTGGCTCGCGCGAAGGATTGCTCGCCGAGACTTGGCTCTTTGCGCTACGTGCATTCCAGCCGCACTTCATCAAAGCACTCGAAATGCCAGGCACCGCTGTGGGCGAGATCGCCGCCGTGACACCGCGCTTTTGCCGGGATCACAGAGCGGAAGCCCTGATCCTGGCCTGCGGCAGTCGCAGACAATTCATGAATGAGGCAACACCGGTCTCGATCGTTCGGCATATTGACGAAACCAACGCCAAAACATTTGCTGCCTTCGATGCCTACATACGAAGACAGGGATTTGATCCAGATGCATGCCGAATGGCGCTGATCGCCTTTCCGCTGGCCGCAGTGCAGCAATATCTGCCCGAACATGAAGTGCCGCTCTCTGTAGATCACCTTGTGTCCATCGCGGCTGAAGCCATTCTCACGCATCGGAAGTAGCCCTTATGCAGACGATCTACTTCCACGGCATGCCCGGCTCACCAGCCGAATTGGGTTTGTTCCCCGACGTTGCCGCTTCGTCCTGGTACGCTCCGAACCGGGGAGAGTTGCCTCGGCAGTCCGCCGTCGCGCTCGCTGCCGTCATCGCCTTCTGGCTATGAACGAGTTTGGACCCTAAGCGTCGCGATCATCGGCCGAACGCTGACAGCCAACAAGCTTTCGAAGGACCGAGAAGATCGCCAATCGCCTTTAGGTAGCCTTCCAACGCAGCACGCCCAATCTCAGACAGGTGAAACCTTGTAGCAGCCGACGGAAACCCGCCGATGTGTACGCTACAGCCCGAAAATGCCGCACGGGATTTCGAGGGGGCTTCCAGTACCGATATCTATCGCTTTCAATCGCCTTAGAGAAGGAGATTGAGAATGCGAAAGACCGAAACTACCCAAATCAGGCGAACAATCCGGCGCCACCAGTTACGCGAGATGGTGCCGATGGCTGACAGCACGATTTATGAAATGGAACAACGTGGCGAGTTCCCCCGTCGGTTCGCGCTCTCGCCACGTTGCATCGTCTGGGACCTGGCCGAGGTCGAGGCCTGGCTGATGGCACGGCGGGCTGCCCCGATCCGTCAAGCACAGCACCCTGACGTCACCAAGCGCAAAACCCGACCGGTCAAAGGGCGGGATCAAGCTCCATCACAGGCATAGCTGGCGGCAGAAGCGTTGGAGCGTGCTTCCGACCGTCGATCCAGGCGTCAACGGTATCCGCCCATTCCTGCATCATATGCCGGCGCTGCACCTCATATTCGGCCTTGTTGTAGACGCCGCGCGATGAACGTCCGTCCTCATGCGCCAGGCACTTTTCGATCCAGTCGCTGTTAAAGCCTAGCTCATTTAGCAGCGTCGAGCCCGTCCGCCGCAGATCATGGACCGTGAAGGGCTCCAGCGGCAGCCCCTCCTTCTTGGCCTGTTCGACGACGGCATACGTGACCCGATTGAAGGTCGCGCGCGACATCGGGGCGTCCGCGTCGTACCGGGATGGCAACAGATATCGGGAGTTGCCGGAGCAGGTCTTGAGGGCGATCATGATGTCCAACGTCTGTCGGCACAGGTAGACGTTGTGCGGCTTCGACCGCTTCATGCGCTCCTTCGGGATGGTCCAGACGGCGTTGTCGAAATCGATCTCGTCCCACACCGCATCCTGCAACTCACTTTTCCGGACCATGGTGAGGAGGAAAAGTTTCATGCCGAGGCGGATTGTCGGTAGCGTCGCGACATGCTCGAGCTGTTTGAACATGATGCGGATCTCGGCGGGTGAAAGCGCGCGGTCCTTCGGCGTAAAGGTGGCGATCGAGGCCGGACCAACGTCATCGGCCGGATTGGCGACCTTCTCGCCGTGCAGAATGGCATAGCCGTAGATCTGCTTCAGGATATCGCGCACATGGATAGCAGTTGCAGGCGCGCCCCGTTCGACGATCTTGCCGCAGTGAGCGCGCAGATCGTCAGGTGTAATCTCTGTCAGGAGACGATTCCGCCAGACGGGCATGAGTTCGCGTTCGAAGATGGAGCGACGCATCGCGCGCGTGCTGTCGGCCATGGTTGCGTTGGTCAGCCATTTCTCGCCGAACTGGCCGAAGCTTTTTGCTTCCTTGATCCGGCGCTTCTCCCGCTGCTTCTCGATGGCGGGAGACCGCCCCTCCGCGATCGCGCGCCGCGCGTCGATGCATAGCTCGCGAGCCCTGGCGAGCGATATTCCGTCACGGGCATATCTGCCGAGATAGACAGTCTCCCGCCTGCCGTTCAGCCGATAGTCGAGCCTGAACGAGATGGCACCCGACGGCGCGACGCGCACATACATGCCGTCACGATCGGATACCTTGTACATTTTGGCTTTTGGTTTCAAACACTTGAGTGCTGCATCGGTCAACATTTCGGGCCTCCTTGCGGAAAAGTACCGTCACGCGGTTTTTGGAGGCTGATGGCTTAGAAAACGCTTATATTTCAGCGTATTAGTTCGAAAAAAGTACCGTCATTGGCCTCGTTTGACCTGACGGTACTTTCGTTTTTCCGGTTGATCAATGGGGGCGAGGTCCGTCAGCGAGGCCGACGAACGCGATCAATGCCCACCGATAGATGTCGATAGGCATCGTGATGATTTATTTTTGTTTTCAGTATCTTAGGTCGTGCTTTAGCGTAAATTCGGCGGCGTTTGGATGGGCCTGAATCATTCCCACTCGATCGTCCCGGGCGGCTTGCTTGTCACGTCGTAGACGACGCGGTTGATGCCCTTTACCTCGTTGATGATGCGGGTTGCCGCGCGGCCGAGGAAGTCCATGTCGTAGTGGTAGAAATCCGCCGTCATGCCATCGACCGATGTCACCGCGCGCAGGGCGCAGACATATTCATAGGTGCGTCCGTCGCCCATCACGCCGACGGTCTGTACCGGCAACAGCACGGCGAAGGCCTGCCAGATGGCGTCGTAGAGGCCCGCCTTGCGAATCTCGTCGAGATAGACCGCATCGGCGGCGCGCAGGATGTCGAGCTTCTCGCGTGTCACGCCGCCGGGGCAGCGGATCGCCAGGCCGGGACCGGGAAAAGGATGGCGGCCGATGAAATGCTCGGGCAGGCCGAGTTCCTTGCCCAGCACCCGCACCTCGTCCTTGAACAATTCGCGCAGCGGTTCGACAAGGCTCATCCGCATGTGCTCGGGCAAGCCGCCGACATTGTGGTGCGACTTGATGGTCACCGAAGGACCGCCGGTGAAGGAAACGCTCTCGATCACATCGGGATAAAGCGTGCCCTGCACCAGGAAATCGGCCGATTGTCCATCCTGGGCAAGCTTCTTCGCCTCTTCGTCGAACACTTCGATGAACAGGCGGCCGATGGTCTTGCGCTTCGTCTCGGGATCGCTCTCGCCTTCCAGGGCGCCGATGAAACGGTCGGCGGCATCGACCAGGATGAGCGGCAGATTGTAATGCTCGCGGAACATGGCGACCACGTCGGCCGCCTCGTTCTTGCGCATCAATCCGTGGTCGACCAGGATGCAGGTCAGCTGGTCGCCGACGGCTTCGTGCGTCAAAAGCGCCGCAACGGAGGAATCGACGCCGCCCGAAAGCGCACAGATCACCTTGCCCTTGCCGACCTGTTTCCTGATCGCCTCGACGGCCTGCTCGCGGTAGGCGGCCATCGTCCAGTCGCCCTTCAGGCCGGCGATGTTCTGCACGAAATTGGTCAGGAGCCTGGCGCCATCGGGCGTGTGCACCACCTCGGGATGGAACTGCACGCCGTAATATTTGCGCGCCTCGTCGGCGATGGCGGCGAAGGGGGCGCCGGTCGAGGTGCCAACGATCCTGAAGCCCGGCGGCAGGGCGGTGACCCGGTCGCCATGGCTCATCCACACCTGGTGGCGGGTGCCCTTGGCCCAGACGCCGTCGAACAGGGCGCATTCACCCTCGATCTCGAGGAAGGCTCGGCCGAACTCGCGGTGGTCGCTGCCTTCGACCTTGCCGCCGAGCTGGGCGCACATGGTCTGTTCGCCATAGCAGATGCCGAGCACGGGGAGCCCCGATTCGAAAATCACATCGGGCGCGCGCGGGCTGCCGATGTCGACCGTCGAGGCCGGGCTGCCGGACAGGATGACCGCCTTCGGCTGCAGGCGCCGAAAGGCTTCATCCGCCGATTGGAACGGGGCGATTTCGCAGTAGACGCCTGCCTCGCGCACGCGCCGCGCAATGAGCTGCGTCACCTGGCTGCCGAAATCGACGATGAGAACCGTATCGGCCGAAGCCGCATCTGGGCGAAGAGTGTCGGGATGGGATATCGTCATGGCGAGCCTTTAATGAAACGCGGCCTGCTTCGCAACCTCTATCACCCCCGGCGAGCGGGATTCTTGCCGCCTGTTTCCCGTGAAAGCCAGGCAAGCGCCGCTTTCAGGGCCGAGAGCTGTTCCTCGCCAAGCGCCCGGCGGTAGCGCTCCTCGATCTCGAGCTTGATGCGGTCGGCGTCGCGCAGGGCCGCGCGGCCCTTCGGCGTGTGCGCGATGATTCGCGCCCGCTTGTCGTTCGGGGCGGGCACCCGGCACAGGATCCCCTCCCCTTCGAGCCCATCGACAAGCTGCTGCACCGCCTGTTTGGAAATTCCCATCCGCGCGATCAGCCTGGATTGCGGTGTGCCGTTTCGCCCTATGTGGCCGAGAAGCGTGGCCCGCGCATCGGTCATCCAGCCATGGCCCGCGGCACCCATGGCTGCGACGAAATCCTCCTGCCAGAGGCGGCTTGCCTGCCAAAGGCGCCAGCCGATGTGATCCGGCCCGTCATCCGCATTGTCGTCAAGCACCTTGACCATATTGTCGCGACCACCTATTAGTCAAGAAACTTGACTACCCTTGCATCTTCCGGAACCCCAGACAAGCGAACACAAAAACCCTGGAGCGCGCAATGACTGTGCTGATGAAAGAAACCCTGCAATTCCTGCTCCCCGGAACGACCCATGTGCTGGAGCGCAACGGCAAGGACGCCTATGTCTATCTCGGGCGGGACGGAACCGGCCATATGCTGCTCGACACCGGCGAGACCCGCACGGGCACGTGGCGTCTTCTCGACGATGGCTACGCCACTAAATGGGACGGCGGGCAGCAGGGCGAGTGGACGCTGGAGGCGACGCCGGAGGGCGTTGCCTATGTCTCCCGCGACGGCAGCCAGCGGCTGAAGCTGAACGGCATCCTGTTCGGCAACGCGAAGAACCTGCCGCGGTGACGCGTCAGGCGGCAAGCAGGCCGGCGCCGATCGCCGTTTCGAGCCGGTCGACGGCAGCGGCCAGCTTTTCGTCGATGACATGCAGATATTCGGTCCAGTCGCCGACATGGCGCAGTTCGTCCGCGCCGTCCGAGATGCCGCGCAGCGCCACCAGCCCGACGCCGAAGCGCTGGCAGGCGCGCAGGCAGGCATAGGTCTCCATGTCGACCATGTCGGCGGCGACGTGGTCATAGGCGGCGCCGGAGACGATGTTGCCGCCGGTCGACAGCGTCGCCTCGCGAAGGCCGGGAATGCGCAGCGGCAGGGGAACCACCGCCGGCAGGTCGAGAAACGGCGTCGCACCCTTCTCGAAACCAAGCGGCGAAGCGTCCATGTCGCGATAGGAGACGGCGGTCGCCTGGTAGATCTCCGTCTGTTCGAGCCGGCGGCTGCCGGCAGAACCCAGCGAGACGAGGAGATCGGGCAGCCGGCCTTCGGCCTGCAGGATCGCCAGTTCCGCACCCAGCACCACGCCGGCCTCGACCGGGCCGACCCCGGTCATCAGCGGCTTGAAGCGGCGCCTCAGATGCGGCCCGTACTCCGCCTCGGCGGCCATGACGAACAGCACGCTGCGGCCTGAAAGGATCGCCGGTTCGACGATGGCCGGCATCATCCCTCGATCCCATGGCGGCCGACAATGGTCATCATGGTGCCGGTCATGGTGGCGATCAGCTTCGCCTCCCCTTCCCCGCTATAGGCATAGGCCTGGCCGTCGGCGACGATGATCGTCCGGCCGGGCTTGGTGACGGAGCCACGAAACAGGAACCGCTCACCCTTGCCGGGCGCCAGCAGATTGACCTTGAATTCGATCGTCAGCACGGCGGCCTCGTCGGGCATCAGCGAATAGGCGGCATAGCCGCAGGCGGAATCGAGCGCCGTGGAGATCACGCCCGCGTGCAGGAAGCCGTGCTGCTGCGTCAGGTCCTGCGCATAGGGCATTTCGATCTCGACCACGCCGGGCGTCACCAATGTCAGTTCGGCGCCGATGGTCGCCATCATCTTCTGGCGCTCGAAGCTGGCCCGCACCCGCGTCTCGATCTGGTCTGTCGTCATCGCGCCCCGCTCCTTCTGTCTGGTCCGCGCTCAGCGGCGCTCGAATGCCGCGAAATAAAACCCGTCCGTACCGGTGCGCAACGGCGAAAGGGCGATGCCCAGCGCCGGGTCGATGCGCGCCGGAATGGCCTTGTCGGGAAAATTCCGCTGCCACAGGGCCGCGTGATCGACAGGCTGGAAGGCTGGAAATGCGTCGAGAAACGCCTTGACCCGGTCAGCGTTCTCCTCGGCGAAGACCGAGCACGTGACATAGGCGAGCCGGCCGCCGGGGCGCACGAAGCGACTGGCCTTTTCGAGGATTTCCGCCTGTTCGGCCTGGCGCTGTTCGAGCTGCTTTTCCGAAAGCCGCCATTTGGCGTCGGGTCGGCGCCGCCATGTGCCCGATCCGGTGCACGGCGCGTCGACCAGCACCAGGTCCATCCGGCCTTCGAGCGGCGCCAGCGCCGCCTCGCCGGCGACCGCCTGCACATTGCGACAGCCGGCCCGCCGCAACCGGTCGAAGATCGGCGCGAGGCGCTGCTTGTCGGCGTCGAAGGCGCAGATCTGGCCGGTGTTTTCCATCGCCGCCGACATGGCGAGCGACTTGCCGCCGGCGCCGGCGCAGAAATCGAGCACCTGCATGCCAGGGGCAGCGCCGGCCAACGCCGCGACAATCTGCGACCCCTCGTCCTGTACCTCGAACCAGCCCTTTTGAAAGGCCGGCTCGGCCTGTACGTTGGGGTGCCGTCCCTGGCCGGCGATCGCCGCGATCCGCAAGCCGGCGGGCGCCAGCGCGCAGGGCGCGGCACCGGTCTCGGCAAGCGCGCGCAAGACCTTGTCAGGCGCGGCCTTCAGCGTGTTGACGCGCAGGTCGAGCGGCGGGCGCCGGGCGAGCGACGCCGCCTCGTCGATCCAGTCCGCGCCGCAGGCGCGCTCGAGGATCGGCTCGCACCAATCGGGGCAATCGGCGCGCACCCCGTCGGGCGCCTGCTCGAGCAGGCGTGTCTGCAGCGCGGCACGTTCCTGCGGCGAGAGACCGGGCGGCGCGAATGTATCGCCGGCCAACGCTTCGTCGAACTTCTCCGCTGTGAACCCTGCTTCGAGGATCAGCGCGCCAAGCGCCAGCGCGCGCGGCGTCTCCTCGCCCAGCAACCATGCGGCGGAGCGCTTGCGGCGCAACGCGTCATAGACGATGTTGCCGATGGCGGCGCGGTCCTTTGAACCGGCGAAACGGTGCGACAGGCCCCAATCCCTCAGCGCCTCGGCAGCCGGCCGATAGCGCCGGTCGATGTCTTCCAATACTTCGATGGCCGCAGCCAGTCTTCCGCCAAGTCGCATGTGGTCCCTTTGCCGGTTGCCCGAATGGCGCACAGCTAGCGGGAAGAGGCGCGATCGGCAAGGGCAACAGGGGGATTTCGGGGGGATACGAGGATCGGCCGTTGCGGCATGGATACCCGGCTCGGGGGCCGGGCATGACGATGGCGGGAAGCGTGCGGTCGATCGCGACGGCCGGAGATTGGCATATCCATCTCCACAAGTCGTCATACCCGGCCCCCGAGCCGGGTATCCATGCCGCAACGCCGGCGCATCGCGCCGACCCATGAAGACCCCCACCCTCCCCAAGAAAAACGGGCGCGGATCGCTCCGCGCCCGTCAGGCTTTCAAAGGCTTTTGCGCCGGCTTATTCGGCCGCCTGCTGCGGCGTCTTGCCGGATACGGGAAGCGCATTGGGCTCATAGCCATGCGCTTCCTTCAACGCCTTGCGGACGCCGTTGCCATAGTCGGGATGCACCTTGTCGAAATGGGCGAGCTGGCGCTCGATGATCTCGTCGGGCACGCCGCCCATGGCGGCCGCGATGTTGGAGAACAGCCGGTTCTTCTGCCGCTCGTCGAACAGGTTGAACAGCGCGCGCGGCTGGCCGTAATCGTCATTGCCGACGCGATGGTTGTAGCGGTCGGCATCGCCGGAAATCTTCAGCGGCGGCTCTTTTGCCGACGGCTGCTCGACAGGGCCGCCAAACGAGTTCGGCTCGTAGAAGGCGTCGGGATTGCCGGTCTTGATGCCGCCATAGGTGTTCATCTGGCCGTCGCGGTGATAATGCGCCACTTCGACCTTCGGCCGGTTGACCGGGATGGTCTCGTAATGGGTGCCGAGCCGGTGCCGGTGCGCGTCGGCATAGGAGAAGATGCGCGCCTGCAGCATCTTGTCCGGCGAAAACGAGATGCCGGGCACGATGTTGGACGGCGAGAACGCCGCGTTCTCGATCTCGGCGAAATAGTTCTCCGGATTGCGGTTCAGTTCCATCACGCCGATGTCGATCGGCGGATAATCGCCATGCGGCCAGACCTTGGTCAGGTCGAACGGGTTGTAGGGCGTCTTGTCCGCATCGGTCTCGGGCATGATCTGCACCTGGACCTTCCATTTCGGGAAGTCGCCGTTCTCGAGCGCGTTGTACAGGTCTTCCTGCGTCGATTCACGGGTCTTGCCGACCACCTGCTCGGCCTCCGCATTGGTCCAGTGCTTGTGGCCCTGCATGGTCTTGAAGTGGAATTTCACCCAATAGCGTTCGCCGGCGTCATTCCACAGCGAATAGGTGTGCGATCCGTAGCCGTTGATGTGGCGCACATCGGTCGGCAGGCCGCGGTCGGACATCAGGATCGTCACCTGGTGCAGGCTTTCAGGCGACAGCGACCAGAAATCCCACATCGCCGTCGGCGAGCGCATGTTGGTCTTGGGATGCCGCTTCTGGGTGTGGATGAAATCCGGAAACTTCACCGGGTCGCGCACGAAGAACACCGGCGTGTTGTTGCCGACCAGGTCCCAATTGCCCTCCTCGGTGTAGAATTTCAGCGCGAAGCCGCGCACGTCGCGCTCGGCGTCCGCCGCGCCCAGTTCGCCGGCGACCGTGGAGAAGCGCGCCAGCATCGGCGTCTCGGCGCCCGGCTGCAGCACCTTCGCCCTGGTGTATCTGGAGATGTCGCCGGTGATCTTCAGCGTGCCGTAGGCGCCCCAGCCCTTGGCGTGGACCGGGCGCTCGGGGATGCGCTCGCGGTTCTGATGCGCCAGTTTCTCGATGAGCTGGTAGTCCTGCAGGAGGACGGGACCGCGCTCGCCCGCCGTCACCGAATTCTGGTTGTCGCTGACGGGAGCGCCCGCTGAGGTGGTTATGGTGGGTTTATCGGCCATGTCTGAGTTTCCCTTGCTTGCGTGCCCGGATCGTCTGCCCTGGGTCACGGAACTGAATAAGGACGTGACGTGTCGAGGACCTGACTTGTTAAATGCCTGACTTGCTAAATGTCTGACTTGGAATGGTTCCAGACTAACCCGATTGTCGATAATTTCCAATTGTCTTTGCTATTCGTTTCGATAAAATTGCCTTATGATACGCATAACCATCCGCCAGATGCAGTATTTCGAGAGCCTGGCCGAAACGCTGCATTTCGGCCGTGCGGCAGCCGGTTGCGGCGTCACGCAGCCGGCCCTGTCGGCGCAGATTTCCGAAATGGAATCGCAACTCGGCTTCAAACTGTTCGAGCGCGGCGGCGGCGCGGTTCGGCTGACCGCCGAAGCGCTGGGCCTCAGGCCGCGCATCGAGCGCATCCTGGCGGAGCTGCGTGACCTGGAGAGCGAGGCGCGCCGCGAGCGGCAGGTGCTCGAAGGGCGCTTCCGGCTTGGCGTCATCCCCACGGTCGCCCCCTATCTCCTGCCCGAGTTGCTGCCGCGCCTGAAGCGGCGCTTTCCGCATTTGCAGCTGGAGATCCGGGAAGCGATCACCGCCACGCTTCTGGAGGAAACCGGCAATGGCCGCCTCGACGGCATGATCGCCGCCGAACCGCTCGACGATCCGCGGCTGGCGCATGAAATCCTGTTCGAGGACCCCTTCTATCTCGCCGTGCCGGAAGGCGAGGCCGAACGGATCGCCCCGCCCGTCGCCCAGGAGAGCATGGCGCTGGAGCGGCTGATGCTGCTCGACGACGGGCACTGCATGCGCGGCCAGGCGCTCGATATTTGCGGCATGGTCAAACCGGTGGCGATGGAAAGTTTCGGCGCCACCAGCCTGACGACGCTTCTGCACATGGTTTCGCATGGAATGGGCGTCACGCTGATCCCGCAACTGGCGCACGCCTCGGCGCGGTTGCTGCCGTCAGTGCGCGTTCTGCCGTTCATCGATCCCGGTCCCTCCAGGACGATCAGTCTCGCCTGGCGCAAGACGAACCCGCGGCAAGCGGATTTTTCCGCCCTGTGCGACATTGTCCGGGCCGCCCAGAAAATTACAAGCACAGGCGAGTTCTGACAAGTTTTATTGACTATCTTTCCTAAGAATAATATATATTTTCTTGGAAATTACATTCCAGAGAAAACTATATTATGAGTAAATGTTATATTTCAGAAGTCTTCGGAACGTTCTTACTTATTCTCATTGGCAATTTCGGGCTCACAGCGGATTGTCTCGGCAACATCACCACCAGCGACAGGCCGCTGACGAGCGGCCTGTCCTTCGGCTTCGCCATCGTCGTGCTGACCATCGTCCTCGGCCCCGTTTCGGGCGCGCATCTCAATCCGGCCATCACCCTCGGGTCGTGGTTCTCCGGGGCCATGCGCGCGCGCCGGATGGCCGGCTACCTCGTCGCTCAATTGAGTGGCGGCGCGTTCGCAGCGGCCGCCCTGTGGGCGATCGCGCTCGGCTGCACCGGCCGCTCCGGCAACGGCGCAATCTTGTTCACGTTCAGCAACCGGGAACTCGTGCAGGACTATGCCACTGAGGCCTTCGTTCTCATGGAATTCCTTGCCACTTTCATTCTCGTCACGGTGGCGCTGGGCGTCAGCAATTCGGGCCAGACGACCATCATGGCTGGCCTCATGATCGGCTTGACGCTTGCCGCACTGCATGTCGCCTTCGCCCCCATCGCCGGCAACGCGCTGAACCCGGCCCGGTCGATCGGCCAGGGGCTGATCAGCGGCGGCGTTACAGGGCTCGAACTCTGGTCATACATCCTGGCGCCGCTAGGCGGCGGCGCGCTGGCCGGGCTGACCGCCCGCGCCGGATTGTTTGCCCGAGACGATCCGCTCGACACGCCCGATCCGTGAGTCCGCATGACAATCCGCTCCTTGCCGGTCGGGTTTGCAGCTCCGGCGCACGTCCTCACGCCGCATATCGCTATTGCGGATGGATCAGAAGTCCGGCTACCAGCGCCATCCACATCAGGGCCAGCGCCAGAAAGCCGGCAATGAATAGGGGTTGCCGGTAGCGGATGCGGTTCGAGGTGATGTGAACATAGGCATGCGCATAGCGCGACAGGACAAAAACCCAGGCCAGGCCGATTGCCGGAGGGCCGGCATTGCCGGTCACGAACAGGGCCAGGCAGGCGGCGTGAAACAGGGTCGGCAACTCGAACTGGTTGGCCAGATTGTTGCGCACGAACAGGCTTTCGGGCGGCTCATCGCGATTTTCGCGGAATTGCGAAACCCGCGCGCTGCCGGTCGCCACCGCGCGTTTGCGGCGCACGGCGATCAGCAGATAAACGGCATAGACCAGAACCGCATGCGCCACCATCGGCCATAAAATACCGGTCTGCGTCATGGCTTCTCTCTTACGCGCAAAAGATCATCCCCCTGATCTCACACGGAACGATTGCTTTTTCAACGAGACTCACAGAATTCTCGATAATTGTTTTCTTTGACTGCGAGGGACTTATCATGAAAGCTTATGTGGCTGAAGTTTTCGGCACGTTCTGCCTTGTGTTCTTTGGGTGTGCGAGCGTGGTTACCGGCGGTTACGGCGGATTGCTGCCGGCCGGTGGCGTCGGCATCGCTCTGTCGTTCGGCATTGCCGTCATCGCGATGGCCTATGCGATCGGGCCGGTCTCCGGCGCGCATCTCAATCCGGCCGTGACGCTCGGCGCCTTCCTGTCCGGCCGCCTGCCGGCCAAGGATGTCGCGCCCTACATGGTTGCACAGGTGGTCGGCGGCATTCTCGGCGCCGCGGTCCTGTGGGTCATCGCCAGCGGCAACGCAGCCGGTGCGCCAGCGGTGCTGGCGGCCAATGGCTGGGATGCGGCCAATGGCTATTCGATGGGCTCGGCCTTCATCGCCGAGGCGGTGGCCACCTTCATCTTCGTCACCGTCATTCTCGGCGTCACCTCCAAGAAGCACGAGACGGCTTTCGCAGGACTGGTGATCGGCCTGACGCTGACGGTGATCCATCTGTGCCTGATCCCGATCACCGGCACCTCCGTCAATCCGGCCCGCTCCATCGGCCCGGCGCTGTTTTCGGGCAGCCTGGCGGTCGGCCAGCTCTGGCTGTTCATCCTGGCGCCGTTGGTGGGTGCGGCCGCAGCCGGTCTCGTCGCCAAGGCGCGAATTTTCGAGAAGGACTGAGCGAAAGGGGCCGCTGCCCCCTCAGACCGCTGGCAAACCCGGTCATTTTGACGGGGTTTGTCAGCGCTCCGAGCCCGCCGGTCCGCCGGCGGGCTTTTTCATGCCATGAACCTTCGTGCCTGACGGCGCAACCCACTCCTGGGAACATCAACCAGGAGAAACGTCATGCCCAGGCAAACGAAACGCAACCGCAGCGCTGCGCTCGCGCTCGCTCTGCTCGCATCCGCATTCCTCTGTCAGACCGCTTCCGCCGACCCGCTGGGTGGCGGTGACGCGAACATCAAGTCCATGTCCTTCAGCGCTACATCGGGCTCCACGACCCTGCACGTCATCTCCACGGACGGCCAGAAATGGGACAAGCTCAAGGCCGGCAACCTTGTCATCGACGCGGATATGGATCTCGACACGCGCTGGCCGGGCTACACGTACGAGACCGGCATCGTGCTCGGTGCCTGCGGCGGGCCGCTGTGCCAGTCCTTCCCGGCGATCTTCTTCGATCAGCCGGGCTCGCGCGACTATCACAAGCAGACGAACGTCGCCTTCGCGTCGAGCAAGATCCCGGTCTCCACCACCGGCATCGCCATCCTGCCCGACGGCGACCAGATGATCGCGCGCTGCAACGAGCACCTGCAGCCGGACGGCCCGACCAAGTCCTTCTCGTTCAACCACGAAATGTGGGCGACCTTCGTCGCCAACACCGGCAGCTACATCCACAACACCGACAACATTCTCTACGAAGCGAGCGCCGGCGACGGCATCGCCCATCCTGAAAGCATCGATCATGCCCGCAAGGACAGTTTCAACATCCAGGTGGTCTGCGACCCCGTCATAAAGCCGCCGACGGACGATCTTTCCCTGGACCAGGGCGATTTCAACGTCGAGAACGTCAAGCTTTTCCTCACCACCGTCATCCAGATCAACCCGACCGGCGGCAATCCTGGCACCGTCTGCCCGGTGCTGCGCGTCACCGCGCGCGCCGAGACCAACCAGGAAGGCCCGGTCACGATGCGCATCTGGGAGCAGTTGAACGGCGGCCCCATCACCTCCAAGGTCAAGCAGGCCTGGGCGAGCTACGATGCCGCCAAGAACGGCTATTTCGCCAGCTATGAGGAGTACAAGAATTTCGGCGCCACCACCCACGCGCAATACCGCGTCGAGATCGTCGACAACACCACGCCTTTCCCGCCCTTCGACGGCTGGAAGACGATCACCGTCCATTGCACCGGCGCGGGCGGCGGCGGGCTCACCACGACGCCGCCGGTCAATCCCGACCTGCCGCAGCCGCAGGCAAGCTGGGAGGGCGAGATCATCGTTGCCGACAGCGCCGGCGCCGACAAGTCCTGCCCACGCAAGGGCCAGGCGTTCTTCGCCGTCACCCGCCAGGTGCCCGGCGACTTCACCTACCGAATCTCGTGCTCGAACGGCGCTTTCTTCACCGGCACGGCGACCGCCTACAACCAGGGCAGCGGCATTTTCGAGGCCTATGGCGCGCATGATCTGAGCATCACCAAAACGCGCTCGATCCAGTGCACGCTGCAGGAATTGAAGCCGAACGGCACGCCGGTCACCATCGACACGGACAAGACCGATTTCACCTGCGCCAACCGCGCCATCGATCCGGGCAGCAACGACATCACCATCACCCCACGGCCGCAACCTCAAGAGCCGAAGGAGCCGTCCGTCGTCGTCATCCCGCAGCCGAAATGCTCGAACGGCCTCGTTCTGCGCAATGGCCGCTGCTTCAAGCGTCCCGTAACCGTGCGCCCGCGCCCGGTCCGGCCGACCCTGCCGCCGGTGGTCGTCACACCCCGGCCGCAGCCCGAATGCCTCGGCGGCATGGTCCTGCGCAACGGCAAATGCGTGCGCCGTCCGGTCATCGCCGAGCGTTGCGACCGCGGCGAGATCCTGCTGCGCGGCAAATGCGTCAGGAAGCCGGTGGTCAGCATCCTCTGCAAACCGGGCTACAAACTGGTGCGCGACAAATGCGTCAAGACCCCGGTCATCGTCCAGCGCTGCAAGCGCGGCGAGGTTCTGGTGCGCGGTCAATGCATCCAGAAGCCGGGCGTCAGCATCCTGTGCAAGCCTGGCTACAAGCTGGTGCGCGACAAGTGCGTCAAGCAGCCGGCGGTCACCACCCGCCAGCCCACGCGCGCGAAAACCTTCATCGCCCCGAAACCGCAGGTCGAGAAGCGCCGGGTTCTGCGCGGCCAGACCGTCCGCCCCCTGCGCCAGCGCCTCGATCGTCGCTGAACGGGCAGTGGAAAACTTTCGCCGGGCGGTCTCGGGACCGCCCGGTTTTCCGGCAGCAAACAGCATCCACCCGTCCACAAAACCATCGCAAAACCGTTACACGGCGGGACTAGAACTCTCCGGCAATCGCAAACGCTTCATGCAGGAGAGGCACCATGAAAAAAATCGCACTGCTCGCGCTGTCCACCGTCTTATCGGCCGGCACCGCCATGGCACAGGACATCAACCAGAAGGACAGCAAGTGGTTCACCGACGCCCAGGCGAAAATCCAGGAGATGATCGCTCGTCAGCCCAACACCGGCCGAGCCAGAAACGTCATTCTGTTTACGGCTGACGGCAACGGCATCGGCACCAACTACGCCATTCGCCTGTTCGCGGGTCAACAGGCCGGCGGGCTCGGAGACGACCACGTTCTCCCCTATGAGGCCTTCCCCAACCTGGCGCTGGTCAAGACCTACACGACCAATGGCCAGACGCCCGATTCCGCGCCGACCGCGTCGGCGATGAACACCGGCGTGAAGACCAAGAACACCATGATCAACGTGGCCGAGACGGTGAATGTCGGCGATTGCAATGCCGTTGCCGGCAATGAGCTGACCACGTTCGCCGAATTGGTCTCGGCCGCCGGCAAATCGGTCGGCGTCATCTCCACCGCCCGCATCACCCACGCCACGCCGGCCGGCGTCTACGCCAAGACGGCCAATCGCGACTGGGAAGACAACACCGGCCTTCCCGAGGGCTGCACGGCGCAGAAGGACATCGCCGCCCAGCTTGTCGACGCCATGAAGGCCGGCACGGTCGACCTCGCCTTCGGCGGCGGCCGCGCCCACTTCCTGCCCGAGCAGATCACCGACGAAGAAGGCAAGAAGGGCAAGCGCACCGACGAGCGCAATCTGGTCGAGGAGATCAAGGGCCTCGGCGGCCAGTATGTCTTCGACGACAAGACCTTCGCCGAGCTGTCGACCGACGGCACGAACGCGCCGATCCTCGGCCTGTTCGAGGGCTCGCACATGAAGTACGAGCAGGACCGCACCGGCGAGCCGTCGCTGGCCGAGATGACCGAGAAGGCCATCAAGGCGCTGAAGAACAACGAGAACGGCTTCTACCTCAACATCGAGGCCGGCCGCGTCGACCACGCCAACCATGACGGCAATCTGCACCGCACCCTGGTCGACGGCGTGGCGTTTGCCGAGGCCATCGCCAAGGCCGACGAACTGACCGATGACGCCGACACGCTGATCATCGTCACCGCCGATCATGAGCACGCCATCGCCTTCAACGGCTATTGCGGCCGCGGCTCGCCGGTCACCGGCCTGTGTTACGAGATCGACGATAATGGCTCGAAGCATGTCGATACGCCGAACAAGGGGCTCGACGGCAAGCCCTACACGGTCGTCGGCTACCTGAACGGCGCCGGCTCGATCCTCAAGGAGCAGGCCGACGGCTCCTATTCGGGCACGCGCGGCGACCTCACCAACGAGGAGGCGATGGATCCCGACTATCTGCAGCAGGCACTGGTGCCGATGCTGTCGGAAACCCATTCGGGCGAGGATGTCTCCGTCCTCGCCAAGGGTCCCTGGTCGCATCTCTTCGATGGCGTGATCGAGCAGAACTACATCTTCCACGTCATGAACCACGCGGTGAACGCGGAGTTGCAGGGCAACTGACCCGCGCTTTCAATCTGGAAGGGCCGCAGCCGGCCCTTCCATTACCCCCGATAGATTCATGACCTGGAGAGCCTCATGAAACGCAGACACTTCATCGCCGCCGGGCTGAGCCTCGCGGCCGCCACCGGCGCCCGCGCCGAGAACGGCCCGGTGCGCCTGCGCGAACTCTACAACAAGGATTTGTCCTTCTCCGATCTGGCGCACTCGCTCGCCGACCGGCGCATCACCGTTTCCGGCTTCATGGCGCCGCCATTGAAGGCCGAATCCACCTTCTTCGTGCTCACCAACCGCCCGATGACCGTCTGCCCCTTCTGCGAGACCGAAGCCGAGTGGCCGGACGACATCCTCGCCATCTACACCAAGCGGACGCTCGACGTGATGCCGTTCAACGTGCGGCTGGTGACGCGCGGCACGCTGGAACTCGGCGCCTTCAAGGATGCGGAAACCGGCTTCGTCAGCCGCGTCAGGCTGCGCGAAGCCGTCTACGAGCGCGGCTGATCATGGCCTTGTCGCTGTGGGTCGATGGGCTGGTGGTCCGCAGCCAGCGCGGCCGCGCCATCCTCGAAATCGACCGCTTCACGTCCGAGCCCGGCATCCGGCTCGGCATTCGCGGCCCCTCAGGTGCCGGCAAATCCACCTTCCTCCACGTCTTGGCCGGCCTTCTGCCGCGCGTCGAGGGCAGTGTGCGCTGGGGCGAGCACGCTCTGACCGGCCGGGGCGCCGCCGGCGGCGATGCCGCCCGAACCGGCTTCCGCCGTGCCCATATCGGCATGGTGTTCCAGGACTTCCTGCTGTTCGAGGAGTTGGGCGCCGCGGCCAACGCGTCCATCGCCGCCAGCTACGCGCCGGCCGGCGAACGCGCGGCGATCCGCGACCGCGCCGAGGAATTGCTTGCCCGTCTGGGCATCGAACCCGGTCAGGCCCGCACCGTGCGCAGCTTCTCCGGCGGCGAGCGCCAGCGTGTCGCCATCGCCCGCGCCCTGGCCCACGACCCGGCCATCATCCTCGCCGACGAGCCGACCGCCAGCCTCGACCGCGCCGCCGCAGACCGCCTGATCGCCGATCTCGCCGACCTTGCCCGCGCCACCGGCAAGACGCTGATCGCCGTCAGCCACGATGCGGCGCTGCACCGCCGCATGGACCGGGTGATCGACATCGCCGACGGCCGCCTGCAACGCGACGAGCCGGTTCATGCCTGACATCCTCTCCGATTGGTGGAACCTGCTTGCGCCGGGCGTGCAGGACGCGCTGTGGTTCGCCCTGCTTTTCGCCCCCGCCCTTCTCACCGGCGTCGCCGTCACGCGCGGCTACCGGCCCTACGGCCTGGCCGGCGCCATGCTGTGGCGCTTTCGCTGGGCCAGCCTCCTGTTTGCGCTGCTGATCGCCACTTCGATCGGCATCGGCGTCGGCCTGATCGCCCAGGAGCGCGCCCTGCGCCAGGGCACCGCGCGGGCAGCGGAAAAGTTCGATCTTGTCGTCTCCGCTCCCGGCAGCGAGGTGACCATGCTGATGGCCGCCGTCTATCTGCAGCCGTCCGACGTGCCGCTCCTGTCCGGCGAGATCTATGACCAGATCGCCGGGCATCCCGACGTGGCGCTCGCCGCCCCCATCGCCTTTGGCGATTCCCATGCCGGCGCACCGGTGGTGGGCACGACGCAGGCGTTCATCGCCCACCTCGCCGGCGACCTTCTGGAGGGCCGCGCCTTCGCCGACCCGCGCGAGGCGGTCGCCGGCTTCTCGGCGCCTGTGGCGCCCGGTGGCCGTTTCACCGCCGACCACGGCATTGGCGATGCGGTGGAACAAGGCGCCCATGCCGGCCACGAATACACCGTCGTCGGCCGCATGCGGCGCACCGGCAGCCCCTGGGACCGGGCGATCCTCGTTCCCGTCGAGGCGGTCTGGGCGGTGCATGGTCTGGCCGACGGCCACGCGCCGGAAAATGCCGGCCGGCTCGGCCCGCCCTTCGATCCCGCCTATTTTCCCGGCACCCCGGCCATTCTGGTTCACGCCGAAGCCCTGTGGGCCAATTACGCTCTGCAATCCGAGTTCACGCGGGCCGACACCATGGCCTTCTTTCCCGGCGCCGTGCTTGCCCGCCTGCACGGGCTCCTCGGCGATGTGCGCCGGATCATGTCGGTGCTCGCCATCGTCACCCAGATGCTGGTCGCAGCCGGCGTCCTCACCGGCCTCGTCATCCTCACCCGCCTGTTTTCCCGCCAGTTGGCGCTCTTGCGCGCGCTGGGCGCCGAACGGCGCTTCGTCTTCGCCGTGGTGTGGTGCGTCGCCGCCGCCCTCGTCGCCGTCGGCGCCTTGCTCGGCGTCGCGCTCGGCCTGGCCGCCGCCGGCATCATTTCGCGCATCGTCTCGGCGCGCACCGAAATCCTCATCGAGGCCAGCCTGGCCTGGCCCGAGTTTCACCTGGTCGCCGCCTTCGTCAGTGCCACCATCCTGATGGCCTTGATGCCGGCGGCGATCGTCCTGGCACGTCCTGTGGTGCCGGATCTTCGCGGCTAGTCGCGGCGTGCGGCAAAGAAATGGGTTCCTGCACGATCACCGCCTAAGCTGCACACACGCATATGCACACCCGGCCCGCGCCTGGATTTCATCTGATTGCAGCTTTCCTCGCTTAGTTGAAACGACGTCACAAACCGGCCATCGGGCCTGACAGGAGAATCACCATGATCCACCGCCTTGCCGTTGCCAGCATAGCCACCGCTGCCGCGTTGACCTTCGCCGCGTCCGCCGCCGCTGAGGACCATGATCACCATGTCGGCACTCTGCAGGGTTTGCGCGTCGTCCATGCATGGACCCGCGCCACCGATGGTGGAACCGCCTATGTCTTCTGCGACATCGAAAACAGCGGAGCGCGCGACGCGCAACTTGTCGGCGGCGACAGCGCCGTCGGCAGCGACACGGCTCTGGTCGGCTTCCGGCTGAACAGCGCCGGTGAAGGCGTCTATGAAATATTGCCGTCGGTTCCGGTCAAGGCCGGCGGCAAGATGGCGCTCATGCCCGAGGGAGCGGCAATCCGCCTTGACGGTCTCGGCGCGCCGCTCAAACAAGGCGATGAATTCGAAATCGAACTCGAATTCGACACCGGCCATATGGAAATCCACGTTTCCGTGGAGGCTCCCAACGCCCGCGCCCACAGCCACGCAGGACACGATCATTGACGTGAGATAAATATGCTCCATTGCCCCGGACGGCACGTCTCAACGACCGAAGGATGGAGCCTGTTCCACCCATGGGCGCCTTGTGGCATAAGGGTTTTGGTGGAGGTGAGAGGAGAACCCTCGAACCGAAACAAGGCCGCGACTGCGGCCCGGGCTTTCGCCCGCCCCATCGGAGGCGTGAGCGAAGCGAACGGCCGTGAGATATGGAGAATGGTGGGCCCGGAGACGCGTAAAAAATTAATTAAATCAAATATTTAGAAAAAAGCAACCGAAAAGGGTCCGTAAGGGCCCGTAGAACTTTCAAACTTTGAGCAGCGAAAGGGAGGCCCGGCGGCCTCCCATTTCTGATCACCTCGCAGTCCCAAGGTTGGCGAATAACAGCGCCCAGACCACAATAGACGAACAGGCAAGGGGCATCATGGCGACAACCAGCCGGAACGGCCATCGAAGCCAGACGGGCATCCCTGCGGCGCCATCCAAGAGGTCATCGCTAATCCTTTCCGTCAGAAAATTGAGGCGGAACGCGAGATAGATGCCGAACAAAGCTCCGACGAGCCAAAGAGGGGCAAGAACCCAAATCGCCCACGTCATCGTCACTGGCTTGCCAAGGATAGCGGACGCCACGAAAATTAGAACAGTCCACCACGCGACTGTCGTCAGAAACATCCGCGCGTAGTCAAACCCGGGCTTCTCCTCGTCGATCAACTTCTGGATTTCTTGCTTGCCCATGGCGCGATCCCCCGATCCGGCAGCATGATCGGCACAAAAAAGGCCGACCCGCAAGGATCGCCCTCCGCTGCCTACCGGATCTCTCGATCCCCCCGCGCAACATTTTTTCCCGACACGACTGTTTGCAGGGCGAAGATTATACAATCTAGCATTGGGATAACTCCGATCCACAACTGGGTTGAGCGCAGGCAATATCGCCGACGCGAATTGAAACTGACACAGCCCGAAAAGATCGAAGCCCACGCTGAACGGCTCGCTCATTGTAGCCGGTCGCGCGTTTCTGGAACTTTGACAGCAGGTTTTGGAGCAGCACGAACCCAGTAGCGGTGCTTTGAAACGCGCGACCGATGTAGTTTGTCACCAGATACTGGAGTTCCGGGGACACGCGGAGAGAGGCGTGGTTCGGTGGGGAAGTGTCAGGTAGAACAATGGGTTAATGTGGGGACGCGGCGGGGAACGTGGGGAGCGCGTTTGTCACCTGATCGCCGGGAAAACGGCTGATCCCGGCGATCGATGGCGCGGAAGGGCGAAAGGCTCAATCGGACTTTCAAAATCGACGAGAAGCTTTCAAACGCGCCTCAAAGCCGCAGGGAACAAGGCATTTCGTTTTGAAGCGACGCATCCGACGCGCGCACCTGGCGACGCCAAAACCGACAGCGAAGGCAATTTTAAGTTCCCGATCATCGGATACCTTGCTTGAGGCGGCCAGAAACATTCATTGAAACAGTAGCTTATCGCTCGAAAGGCCGGCGAAAACCCGGACAATAAGTGTCCGCTGCTAGAAGAGCATCTTGTAGACGTTGCCCTGGCTGTCCTTGGCGATACCGTAGCCGTTGGCGGTGCCGCTGCCGGTGAAGAACTCGGCATCAATCGTGGTGCCGGCCGAGCATGACAGGAATGCGTGTCCCTTATTCACGCCGGCCACATTGCCAGTCGTGACGCCCGACCCAAAGATCGCACCGCCGTAGCTGCTGAAAAGCGATCCTGTCGAAACGGTCTGAAACCTCGGAGCGACAGAAGACCATGTGCCCTGGCATTTCTCGCCGCTTGGCAGTGTCAGCGACAGTGGACCGCTGTTGGTCTCCACGCCGACGGCCTTGGCCTGGACCACTGGAAGCGGAACCTGCCCGGCGAGCGGTCCTTCGACAGGATAGAGTTTCACGTCCTGCGAAATGCATCCGGCAAGCAACAAGCCCACCGCCGCGAGTGCCAATGTGTTCTTCATAATTCCCCCTTCCACCATCCCCAATTGTAAAAACCATGAAACACTACCATCGGGCAAGCCACGCGTAAGCAACGCGCTCCAGAATACTGCCACGATGATGGTGTGAACGATTATGAAACCGAGCGTTTGCCTGAACCTGGCTCGGACGCCGCCTCAGCCAAGCGCTTCTTGAGCCGGCGACGCAGGAGTGGCAAAGCCGCCAGCACCTCGTCGCGATCCGCCGGATCGACAACGAGACCGACCAGCTCATTGTATAAATTGCCCGCCTCGACAGCGACGTTCTCCGGCGTGATCGGATCGCCGGCCTCCTTGTAGGTCGCTGTCACGACGACCGCCATGCGCCGCATAGTCCAGCCATCGAATGCGACCGGCGGCGCTTTTGACGGATCGTCGAACACCTCGCCTTGGCCGGTCACCAACCAGTTGGCATTAACGCCGAGGTTCTGATTGTAAGCGGCCAGCGCAGAAGCGGTTGGCTCTGCCTCGCCGCGTTCGTACTTCGCCACGGTACTCGTGTTGAGGCCGATCTTTTTCGCGAATTCGCTTCGCTCTGGATCATTAAGCCGCCGCCGTACCTCACGGAAACGCCGGCCAAGTTCTGTCTTCGGCTCAATCTCCGGCCTTGCCAATAGCTCACGCCAATAATGTCATTTCCGACTTTACAAAAGTCTTATCCGACACTATCCCTATCTGTGTCGCCTGATTTGAACAGCGACAATTGCACAATACAGACCCTCAAAAAGCGGGTGTTGCAGCACCCGCTTCACAAGGAGATACCGATGAGCACCCACGAATGGGACCGTCATTCGATACTCGCTACACTGCGGCGACAGGGCATGACGCTCGCCGGCCTCGCCGCACATTACGATATCAGCCGGAACTCCGTCAGAAACATCTGGACCCGGCCGAATGAAAAGGTCGAGCGCGCCATCGCCGACTTCATCGGCGAGCCGGTCGAGCGCCTTTTTCCCAGGCGTTACCCGAAACGGCGCCCCCACATATTGAAACCCGAATTCGCATCCTCGCGCGGCAATCCTTCCTCCTCCTCCCAAAAGGATGCCGCATGAGGCGTGGCGCTGGTGAACCGCAGGGCTGCTCTAGCCTTTGCCATCCGGTGTTCAAACCGGCAACGCGGCAAGCACTCTGTGAAGAGCGACCGCGCCGGCTGTCAGTCCGCAGGCGACTCACCAGCGCCACATCCCCATCATCGCGCAGGCCCTGCCTGCCGGCAACGCCTATAGTCACCATGAATATCGACACAACAATCCTGCTTATGCGGCGCCAGCGCGTGCGCCAGGCGCTGGACGTGGCGCTGGTCTTCTGGTTCGCGGTGATGGCGCTGATCGCAGCCGTCGTCGCTTGCATCGGGATCATGCAGCCATGAACCGGCATAACGAGCGCGACGTGCATGACGCACTGTTTCACGCTTGCGTTCTGGCGGTCGCGGAAGGCTTTCCGCATCTGGCGGTGCGCGACATCATCGAGCCGCCACACGACTTGTTCGACGCCGCGCTCGCGCGGCAGGTGGCCATCCACCTGATGGTGGCACGCTTCGGGCTGCCAAAGCGCCGCGTCGTGGAGATGCAGCAGCGCTCCCGCGAAGCGATCAACCGCGCGCTGGCGACGGTGGATTGCCGGCTCGAAACAGCAGCTTTCGAAACCCATTACCGAATGATCGCAAAGCGGGCCGGCGAACTGGTCGACGCCCGCATGGAGGATGCAGCGTGAGCGCAGAGTACAAGCAAATCCCCATCGCGGAGATCGTCGTACCGACACGCCTGCGGGCAGTGGACGAAGACCAGGTGCTGGCCATGCAGGCGTCAATCGTCGAGCACGGCCTGCTCAACCCGATCACCGTGCGCGCCACGCCGGCGGCACGGGGCAAGTTCAAGTTTACCCTGGTGGCCGGCGCGCACCGGCTGCACGCGCTGGCACTCCTGCAGGAAGACAACATTGCGGCACTGGTGGTGGACGCCGACAAGGACGAGGCCGTCCTGATCGAGGTGGAAGAGAACCTGTTTCGCAACGACCTGTCGGTGCTCGACCGGGCAATCGCGGTGCAGAGCTACCGCGACGTGTTCGAGAAGCGGCACGGGAAGATCGCGCGCGGCGGCGACCAAAAATCAAAGGGGCAAGTTGCCCCTTTGATCGACAATTCGAGCAACTTGCTCCAATTGATCGCCGATGAAGCCGCCAATGGCTTCTCCGTATATGCGGCGGAACGGCTTGGCGTGTCCGTTGATGCGATCAAGAGGGCGCACCGCATTGCCCGCAACCTCATTCCGTCCCTGCGGGAGTGCCTGCACGGCACGCCCGAGGCCGACAATCAGAGCTTCCTCCTGAAGGTGGCCGGCTGGGAACCAGCCCGCCAGGCGGCGCTGGCGCGCTGGATCGGTGACGAGAAAGACCCCAGCCAGTTCATGCAGGCGACCGCGCGGCCGGAAGCGCCGGCGGCACAGAAGGCGTTCGGGACCATCCTGCGCAACTGGCGCTGCCTGCCGGGAAGCGCCCGCTGGCAGGTGCTCTCCGAACTGGAAATCATGGACATCCTGACGGACGAACAGAAGGCCGTCCTGGCCGAACGGTTCGGGACCGTGCCGGAGGAACTGATCGCATGACCAAACGCCATCCCGGCCAGCTCGACCTGTTTCGCGAGCCCATCTTTCCCGTGCGCGCGCCGTCCGCACAGATCGACCTTGCCCGTTTCCGCGCCAAGCTGAAACGCGGCATGGCGCAAGCAATCCGCGAATGCCCTCACGATCGGCCGGCCATCGCCGCGCGCATGGCGCAGTATCTCGGCCTGCCGTCGATCAGCAAGGCCGTGCTCGACGCCTACACGGCCGAAAGCAAAGAGGGACACGACATCAGCCTCGTGCGCTTCAAGGCGTTCGTGCGCGCAACCGGCGCCACATGGCTGTGGGACATGGCGGTGGCGGAGGAAGGTCTGATCCTGCTCGAAGGCGACGAGGCCCGGCTGGCGGAGATTGCGCGGCTGCAACAGGAACAGGGAGCGATCGCCAAAGAATTGAAATCGCTGCGATCCATCCCCGTCACCATCAAGCGGAGGGCGCGGGCATGAAGGTGTGGTTTACGATCCCCGAACTGGCTGCCGCGCATTTGCCGGACCTGCCGCAGAGCAAAAGCGGTATGGATGCATACGCCAGGGCACAGGGTTGGAAGCATTCCGGGCTGGCGCGCCAGGCCCAGCGCCAGGGCGGCGGTTGGGAATATCATGTGAACCTGCTGCCGCCTGCCGCGCAAGCACGGCTTTATGTGCTGCATGACGAGACGCCGCCGCCGGCCGATCACGAAGCGACCAAGCGCAGGAACGCTCTGTGGGAGCGTTTCGAGGGCCTGTCGAAAGGGCAGAAAGACGCCTGTGAATGGCGTTTGCAGGCGGTGGCTAAAGCGGAAGAACTGCGCGCCGGAGGCATCTGCGTCGACGCGGCGGCGACCATGGCTGCACGGCGGTTCGGCGTTTCGCGCGCAACATTGTTCAACTGGCTGGCCATGGTGAAGGGCTATGCGCGCGAGGACTGGCTTGCCGCACTGGCGCCGGCCTACAAGCCGGTGTCGGACCGGGCAGCATGCGATGTACGTGCCTTCGACTTTCTCAAATCCGATTTCCTGCGGCCGGAGAAGCCCAGCTTCACATCGTGCTACCGCCGCATGACCAAGGCAGCCAGCCTCAAGGGCTGGTCGCCGATCGCCTCGGAACGGGCCTTGCGCCGCCGCCTGGAGGCGGAGGTGCCGAAGGCCGTGCAGGTGCTGGCACGCTCCGGCAAGGAAATGGCGAAGACGCTCTATCCCGCGCAGCGGCGCTCGCGCAAGGCCATGCAGGCGATGCAGGCGGTCAATATGGACGGGCACAAGATTGACGTCTTCGTGCGCGTGCCATGGAGCGACAAGCCAGTGCGCATGATGCTGATCGCCATCCAGGACCTGTTCTCCGGAAAATTCCTCTCCTGGCGTCTGGCGGAGGCGGAGACCTGGGAGGCGGTGCGCCTGACCATCGGCGACATGGTCGAGCTCTACGGCATTCCCGACGAGATGGTGTTCGACAACGGCCGCGCCTTCGCATCGAAGAAGATCACCGGCGGCAACCGCACGCGCTACCGTCATAAGATCAAAGAAGAAGACCCGGAGGGCCTGCTCGTGGCGCTGGGCGTCAACGTGGTTTTCACAAACCCATACTCCGGACAGTCGAAGCCGATCGAGCGCGCCTTCCGCGATCTCGCCGACACCATCGCCAAGCATCCATTCTGTGCCGGCGCCTATACCGGCAATCGGCCGGATGCGAAGCCCGAGAACTATATGAGCCGGGCCGTGCCGCTCGATGACCTGCGCGAGCATGTGGCAGCGCAGATCGCCGACCACAATGCCCAGGCAGGCCGACAGGCGGCGAACTGCGCGGGCCGCAGCTTCGACGAGACGTTTGCGGCGGGAATGGCGGAGGCCATCGTGCGCCGGCCAACGGCGGCGCAGCGGTCGCTTTGGCTGCTGGCTTCCGAAGCGATCCGCGCCAAGCGCGGCAGCGGCGAGGTTCATTTCATGGGCAACCGCTACTGGCACCCGGCCCTCAACCAGCACGCGGGAATGAAGGTCACAATCCGCTTCGATCCCGATGCGCTTCATCAGCCGATCAAGGTCTACACGCTCGACAATATGCTGATCTGCGACGCCGATTGCATCAGCGATACGGGCTTCCGCGACGTCGACCAAGGCCGCGCGCACAATCGTGCGCGGCGCGGATACGAGAAGGCGGTCGCCGCGCAAAAGGCGGCGCACGCCAAGTTGTCCGCCCAGGAGCTGGCCGACATCGTCTATCGCGGCGCGCCAAAAGCGCCCACGACCACGCCGATCCGCCCGCGCGTGACACGGATCGCCGCCGGCAATCTGGCCATCGACCAGCGACAGGCGGAGCCAATCGCCGAGGATCAGAGCGATGCGTATTTCCTGAAGGCGTTAGCCCGGATGACGGGCGACGCCTCCATCATCGAATTCCCAGGCCAATCGGGTCGCGGGGATGAGCCGGTAAGTAGTGAGTACGGTTCCAAAAAAGAGGGCGGAGCTTCCGAGTAGTCGGAAATCCCGCCCGATAAAACGGCCCGCAAGGGCCTCAACCAAAGGAACCTTTAGATGAACGATCTTGGATTTTCAAGCAGGCCAAAGGCCGAAACATGGGAGCGGCCGATTGCCGGCCCGGATGAGACCCTCGGCAATCGCGGCGCGGGCGACGTCGCGGAGTGGTGGCGGTTGATCGACCGCGTGATCGAGACGGCCGGCGCCATGAGCCTTTCGAAGCGGGACGTGGCGCGGAAAATCGGTATGGCCGAGGGAACGTTCAGCCAGTGGTTCTCGGGCAAATATGACGGGCGGCTCGATACGCAGAACGAAAAGGTTTCGCGCTGGGTCAACGCGATCGAGGAAACACAGGACCTGGCCGGCGCCATACCCACCTCCCCGCGCTTCCTCAAAACCCGCGTGTCCATCGACATTATCGGCACACTGACCTGGGCGCAGAAAGCCACCGACCTGGTGACGATCACGATGGGCGCCGGCTGCGGCAAAACGGAAACCTGCCGCCACTATCGTGACACGCGCCCGAACGTGTTCATGGCGACCATGTCGCCGAACACGCGGACGGTGCATGGCATGCTGACCGAACTGTCGGACAAGCTGGACGTCATGGTCCACAACCCGGCCAGGCTCGGCAGCGCCATCGGGCGGCGGCTCGAACGGTCGGACGGCGACACGCTGCTGATCATTGACGAGGCACAGAACCTCGTCGACGACGCGATCAACCAGTTGCGCCATTTCGTCGACAATCACAAATGCGGCGTTGCGCTTATCGGCAACGACGAAATCTACGGGCGCTTCACCAAGCGCAAGGATGGTCCCTCCTACGCCCAGCTTAAGAGCCGGGTGGGCCGACGCCTCCGCATGGCCAAGCCGCCGCTTGAGGACCTGCACGCCTTCATCGCGGCGTGGGGCGTCACCGATCCCGATTGCATGAAGTATCTGACCGGCATCGGGCTGAAGGGCGGCGGGCTGCGGCAGATCGACAAGACGATGAAGCAGGCCCGCATGGAAGCCGCCGGCCGCGACGAACCGCTGGACGTCAAACACATACGCCTGGCCTGGAACAAGCGGGATGTCGAGGAGATCGCGTGATGGCGCTCATCCTGGCAAGCCGCCTGGAGCGGATAGCGCGGGAGCTGGAGGCCCGTTCGGCGCGCGGCATTTCACCCAGCGAGACCGAGGTGCTTGCAACGGAATTCGCACTTATGGCGGAGCTGGCGCGGCGACAGGAGGGCGAACTCGCCGTGCATCGTCTCGGCGAGACCGAGCGCACGAGGCGCGCAGCCATGGAGCAAGAGGCCGGAACGGCGCTCGGCGATCTGATCGCCGACCCCGAGGGCATTGTCATCCGCCCGGATTTCAGGAGGGGATCATGAGCCGATTGTCGCTGGAGCTTTCAGACGGCATCGCCGAACTGCGCGCGCAGTTCGACGTGTATGCGCGCGAGGCGCTGGTGCTCCCGCAGCGGGATGCGCGCGCCCTGCAGGTGTGCTGTGACCTGCTTTACCAGCGTGCGCGAGCGATGGAGACGGCGTTGTCTCAACATCTGTGGAACGAGGCCGCGCGGCGCGACCGGGCCATGGATGCCGAGCGGATCGCGGCAGAGCTGGAGCGGCCGGGCACGAATATCGCGCTGTTCCCGGTGGTCCCACGGCCGCAGTCCGCGCCGGAAACCGGCGGTGCGGCATGATCACGGTGCGCGAGATCATCAGCATGGCGGCGCTGCATTTCGGCTTCGATCCGGGCGAACTGGTGGCACACCGGCGGCACAGGGATGCCACGCTGGCACGCCATGTGGCGATGTACGTGGCGAAGAAAACCACGGGGCAATCGCTGACGGCGATCGGCCGCTCCTTCGGCGGTCGCGACCACACCTCGGTAATGCACGCGCTCGACAGGATCGCGCGGGGGGTGGAGGCTGACAATACACTGAAAGCCGCCGTCAACGCGCTGATCGCTGGCGTCGAGTACCGCGAGCGCCTTGCCGCGTTTGGCCCCGTCGATGTGCTTTGGGTGGCCGGGTACATCGCAGCGCATCCGCAACGCCGCGCGATGGAGGCGAGCGTGATGGAGATCACCGCTCTCGCCGATACGGTGCGCGAGTTGTGGGAGATCGCCCAGGCCGCAGAGCAGTTTGTACATCTTGCTCGCCGGCGCGCCGAAATGCTCCAGGGCGAATGGGCGGAAATAGCAGTCGAAGACTGGAACCTCATCGACGATCACATGACCGCGCTGGGTGCGGCCATCACCGAAGAGATGGCCGCATTGCGCGGCGACACGGACACAGAGGAGACGCACCATGCAAGCAGTCATTCTTGAAGAGCGGCGGGAGACCGGCGAGGTGATGGTGAATGGCAGGCCGTACATGCCCGATGCCAAGGGCAACCTCGTACCTGTCGAGACGATCCGCCCCGCCAACCGTCTGGAAGACGAGACCGTGCGCAAGATCATGAACTTTGCCGATGAATTGTCGGCGCAGATTGCGCGTTTCCGGGGTCACACAATGACGGACCTCGGCGAGTTCGATGCGCTGCTCGCCCAGGAATACGGCGCATCGAAGGGCGGACCGAAAGGCAACCGCACCTACCAGACCTTCGACGGCCTGATGAAGGTCAGTGTGCAGGTTTCCGACTTCGTCGATTTCGGGCCGCAGCTGCAGGTGGCGAAGAAACTGCTGGACGAATGCCTCAACGAATGGGCGGCGGACAGCGGGCCGGAAATCCGCGCCATCATCACGCGGGCCTTCAACACGGACAAGGAAGGCAAGGTGAACCGGGCGGAGATATTCATGCTGCTGCGGCTCGATATCGTCGATCCGCGCTGGCAGGAAGCCATGCGGGCGATCCGGGACGCCATGCGCGTGACCGGGTCGAAGGAGTATGTGCGGTTTTACCGCCGGGCGAAGGTCACGGACGGCTGGCAAGCCGTGACGATTGATCTGGCCAAGGCGTGAGGGGGCGGCGGCGATGACCGAGAAGATCATTGCGCTTCGCGCTTGGGTGCCAGTCGTGGAGCGATCCACGCCCGAAATACTCGGGCGGGTCCACGGCGCGCGGTTTGATTTCAGGGGTGGCGCCTACGAGATGAGGCTGGCCGGCGTCGCCGGGACTGCCACGGCAGGAAGGGAAGCGGCGAAAGAAAGCTGGCTACGCGCCGTACGGAAACGGATCGCCCGCGCCGAGGATGAATGCCCTGGGCACGTTGCAAGCATTGCAGACCAGAAGGTTTGCGGCCGGTGCGGCGCTCACGTGGACGACCAGCGCCCGCCGAAAAACGATCACTTCATGAAAGGATCGATCCATTGAGCGCTTATGCCGCCATCCATGTGGGCCTCAAACAGGTGGGCATCGAGGGCGAGGACAAGCGCGACTTCTACATGCGCCTGACCGGCAAGCCGACGCTTACGGTCATGACATCCGCCGACCATGGCGCCGTGCTCCAGGAGTTGCGGCGCCTCGGCTTCAAACAGCATTCGAAAGGGTCTCGACCGCGCCTTGAAGGGCGATACGCGAAGAAACTCCAGGCGCTGTGGATCGCCGCCTGGAACCTCGGCCTGGTGAGGAGCCGCGACGACAAGGCGCTGCTCGCTTTCGTCAAGCGGCAGACCGGCATCGACCACGTGCGCTTCCTGCGACACCCGGAAGACGCGGCCAAGGCGATCGAGGCGCTGAAGGCATGGATGACGCGCGGCGCCGGCGTCGAATGGCGGGCGCCGCTCGGCACACCGGGCTGGATGGCACGGCCGGCCTATCGCCTGGCACTCGCGCAATGGGCGATCCTTGAGAAGGCTGACACCCTTCCGCAACCGGGCTCGCTTGCTACCTTCGTCCGCGCCACAACCGGCGCGCCGGACCCTGCCGCCATGACCGACGCACAGTGGCGCGAGGTGATGAACGCGCTGGGCAAGCGTGTGCGCGAAGCGGCGACATGATGATGACCCGCTCCGCCCAGCCCTCCATTCCGCCCCTCTTCGTATGGCACGAGCAGACGGAAATCGAGCGGCTGCAGGCGGAGCGGGCGATCCTGGGCGCGCGCATCGAAAAGCTGCGGCCGCATTGCCACAAGCGCGTGGAGCTGACCGCGCGGATGCGCGCGATCACGGAGCGTCAGCTCCAGCTGCAAATCGAGATGGAAAAGAAGGCATGCTAGAGCAACAGCCTCTCCCCGCGAACATCGCACCCTATGTCGAGGCGCTGGGAACCGACGATGCCGTGCGGCTCTTCCTTTCGGTCGGCGGCAGCGACATCTACTTGCCACGCCGTTCATCGCCGAGATCGCTTGCCGCCCGCGCGATCGGCCCCGACAGGGTGGACCGGCTTGCCCAAAGGTTCGGTTACGGCTACATCAAAGTTCCGCTCGCCAGGCAATGGGTGGCGAGCGTGATGAAGGCCAACGGCGCCAGCCTGGCCGAGATCGCCCGCACGGTGCGCGCGGATGTGGCGACCGTGCGGCGCTGGCTCGGCCCCGCCGAAGACCACCGGCAGATCGACCTCTTTTCCTGAATACCCGCGCAGCCGCGCGGGTGCGCATTTACCTCCCCACCTGACAAATTGACGTGACCCTGCGCCGGCCCTCCGGCGCTTACCATTAGGAGGTCACGTTGAGCGATCGCGAGATCACAGCTGCCGCCAGGCAAAGCGCCAAGCGCCTCGGCATCGAAGTTGCCACCATGCTGGCCGTCATCGAGATCGAGAGCGCGGGCAAGGTCTATTCGACGGTCGGCCGAGGACACGAACCGCTCATCCGTTTCGAGGGCCACTATTTCGACCGACGCCTTTCAGGCCCGGCGCGCGAAAGGGCGAGGCGCGAGGGTCTTGCGCATCCGTCAGCTGGCAAGGTGAAAAATCCCACCTCCCAGGCCGCGCGCTGGACCATGCTCAACAAGGCAATCCTGATCGACGCCAAGGCGGCGCTCGAAAGCACTTCCTGGGGCCTTGGCCAGGTCATGGGCGCGCATTGGAAGTGGCTCGGCTTCGGATCGGTCGATGAACTGGTCAATACGGCGCGCGGCGGCGCGGCCGGTCAGGTCGAGCTGATGGTCCGCTACATCGAAAAGGCCGGGCTGAAGGGCGCGCTGCAGCGGCGCGACTGGGCGGCGTTCGCGCGCGGCTACAATGGACCAGCCTTCGCAAAGCACGGCTACCATACAAAGCTTGCCAGCGCCTATCGGCGGTATGCGGCCGGGCGTGAACCGGCTGCGCCTTCGGCGGCGGGGATGTTGCGGCTTGGCAGTCGTGGAGCGCGGGTGCGCGAGCTGCAGCAACTCCTGTTGCGCGCCGGACAATCGCTCCTGGTGGATGGCGATTTCGGCCCGGCGACACACAAGGCCGTGATGGCCGTCCAGAAGGGTGCCAATCTCGAAGTCGATGGCGTGGCGGGACCGCAGACCATGCGCGCGCTCGAAGCCTATCGCCACGGCGCGGGAGACCGGCCCGGCGAGCAGAGGGTGACGGAGATCGGCGACGTGCGCGACGGGATCGCGACCGGCGTCGGCGGCGGTGTGTCGCTCGAAGTGGTGCGGCGCACGATCGACGATGCGCTTTACCAGGTGGGCACGGTCCCCGGCCTCGAAACGATCTCCACCGGGTTGGCAATCCTCGCTGCGCTGCTGGCCATCGGCGGGCTGGTCTGGGCCGGCATCGGATGGTGGCGCGCGCGGCGGACGGTGGAGGCACCGACATGACGGGCCTCCTCCTTCGCAGGTTCCTTCCTGTCATCCTTTACGTGGCGGCCGCCGCCTTGGTTTACCGCATGGTCTACTCCGATGGCCGCAGCGACGGGCGGGCGGAGATGGCCAACAAGATCAATCAAGACAATGAGGAGGCAGGCGATGCTGCTGAAAAACGCCGTGCTGACCTGCGCCGCTGCGTTGGCGCTGGCGGCGTGTTCAACTTCGAAACCGGCGCCTGTAACCACTGACGGTCTGCGCAAAGTCGTCGGCACGTCGCTGGTCGGCACACGCGGCGCCACCGCGAAAGACCAGTTCGCGATAGACGAAACCGTAGCGGGCATGTGCGGCGCGCATGTGTGGTCGGCGGGCGAATGCGCCAGGCACGGGCGGGAGCTGCAGCAGCCATGAAGACAGGCAATCTCGCCTTCGAGCTGGCCGATCTGCGCGCCGAACAGGAGCGGCAGGCGGGCATATTGCGCGCCCAGGCGGCATTGGAAGGACCCGGCTCGTCGGCGTGCCGACAATGCGGCGCTGCCATCGAGGCACGCCGGCGCGAAGCCTTGCCTTCGGCCATCACCTGCGTCGCCTGCGCCATGGAGACGGCATGACAGAGCTCTTTATCCAGACCTGGTCGGGGCCGCTCGCCTCGCTGCTCGCGGTGATCAGCATCGTCTACACCTGGCTGACCGCACGATCCAAGGCCAATGAAGGCAAGATCAGCGGCCACGAAAAGAAGCTGACGGCACACGATCGCCGCATCCAGGGGCTGGAGGCGGAGGTCAAACACCTGCCGAGAACCGAGGACGTGCACGATTTGCGGGTCAGCCTGGAACAGGTGAAAGGGTCGCTCGGCCGACTGGAGGAAAGTCACATCGGCATCAACAGGGCGGTGCGGCGGATGGAAGAATTCCTGATGAAGGGGACAAGCTGATGGCAAAGAGCGACGGCTACAAGGACTATGTGACAGAGAAGGGCCGGCTGGTCATCCTTCAGGTTATCGGCCGGGAGTTCAACGGCCACCTGCGCGAGGATCTGATCCAGAAGGCGCTGGACGCCTATTTCCTGTCGCGCTCGATCGAGTGGGTGCGCACGCAGCTGCGCAAATTGGAAGAGTTGGGCGCGGTGCAGCTGACCGACGATGCCGGCAAGATGATCGCCGGCATCACGCGGACGGGCCGCGACCATGTGGATCGCCGCGCACCGATCGACGGCGTGGCGTGGCCCGAGGACGAGGCGTAGGCGATGGTCGAAGACGCGGTCGACAATGCCGGGCGCAGACAGGGGCGCGGAAGGCTCTCCACGCTGGAACAGCTTCCCGAAGAAGCGGACGCAGACCTTGCCTGGCTGAACGAGGAGCTGCGCGCCGGCAAGCGGCTGCAGATCGACCTGCTCGAAGAGTTCAATTCACGGTTGGCCGATCGCGGCCTCGCACCGATCTCGAAGGGAGCGTTCTCGCGCTATTCGGTCAGGAAGGCCATGCAGTGGCGCGAGCATGACGAACGCCTGCGGCTGTCGCGGGCGCTCTGCGAGGGCATGGGGCCGGACGGCGCGGACATGATGACCGTGGCGGTATCGGAGCGGCTCAAGATGGCTGTCGACGCGATGCTCGCCGGGGGCAACCTTAGCGCAAAGGAGATCAACGCCCTGGCGAGCGCGAACCGCGCGGCCGTGACGGCGCAACGGCATGCAGCCGAGTTGCGCCGGGGGCTTGAGGAAGAGCATAGGAAGAAAGTCGCCGAAGCGACCAAGGAAGTCGCCAGCATCGGAAAGGTCCATGGCGTTTCCGACGAGGCGATGCGCCTGATCACACAGCGCCTGGCGGGGATCGCGTAGTGGGAAACGCGCGCAACGCCCCAGCGAACAAGGAGGCGATCTTTTTGCCTTACCAGGGCAAGTGGATCGCCGACGGGTCACGGCTGAAGCTCATGGAAAAAGGCCGCCAGATCGGCCTGTCCTGGTCGACCGCATACGCCCAGGTCTCGCGGATCGCGCTGGCGAGCGCCCGCTTCGACGAGTGGGTCTCATCGCGCGATGAAATCCAGGCACGGCTGTTTCTTGAAGACTGCAAGCTGTGGGCCGGCATCGCCGATCTGGCAGCGCGCGACATGGGCGAGATGGTGATCGACGAGGAGAAGAAGCACAGCGCCCTCGTCCTTCAGTTCGCCAACCGGCGGCGCATCCATTCGATGAGTTCGAATGCCGACGCCCAGGCGGGCAAGCGCGGCAGCCGCGTACTGGACGAGTTCGCACTGCATCCCGACCCGCGCAAGCTTTGGTCGATCGCCTACCCAGGCATCACCTGGGGCGGGCAGATGGAAGTGATCTCTACGCATCGCGGTTCGCAGAACTTCTTCAACCAGCTCGTGCGCGAGGTGAAGGAAGGCGGCAACCCGAAGAAGATCAGCCTGCACACCGTGACCCTGCAGGACGCGCTGGATGCCGGCTTCCTTTGGAAACTGCAGCAATCCCTGCCGGCCGAGGACGAACGCCAGGAAATGGATGAGGCGGCCTATTTCGATTGGGTGAAGAGCGGCGCGGCCGACGAGGAGAGCTTTCTCCAGGAGTATATGTGCCAGCCGGCCGACGACAATGCGGCGTTCCTGGAATACGACCTGATCGCCTCGGCCGAGTATGGCAAGCTGGACGACTGGACCGCGACCGAGGGCGGCGAGCTCTATGCCGGCGTGGACATCGGCCGCAAGCATGACCTGACCGTGCTGTGGGTGTTTGAGCGGCTGGGAGACGTGCTCTACACCCGCCATGTCGAAGCGCTGCGGAAGATGAAGAAGTCGGACCAGGAGAAGGTGCTCTGGCCCTGGTTCGAACGGTGTGCCCGCGTCTGCATCGACGAAACCGGCCTCGGCATCGGCTGGGTCGATGACGCGCAAGACAAATTCGGCCCTTACAAGGTCGAGGGCGTCAGCTTCACAGCACCGGTCAAGGAAACCCTGGCCTATCCGGTGCGCTCGCGCATGGAAGAGCGGCGCATCCGCATCCCGTATACCGGTCCAATTCGCGCCGACCTTCGGCAGGTCACCAAGCAGGTCACCGCTGCTGGCAACATCCGCTTCACCGCCGAACGCACGCCGGATGGCCATGCCGATCACTTCTGGGCGCTGGCGCTCGGCATTCACGCGGCCGACGGCAAAACACACCAGCCATGGCGGCCATTGACGGTTCAGAGCGGGCCGGAGGCTCAAACCTCTCTCGATAAGGATTGGATACCCGCATGAACTGGCTTTCAAAGGCGCTGACGATTATGCGGCACAGCCCTCGCGCCCCTTTCCTCGGCCGCATGTTGAAGCGCACCCGCTTCGACTATACGGCGGCCGTTGGCGACGGGTTGGACAGTTCTGTCGTCACGGCGCCGATCCTTTGGATACAGCGCGCCCTCCCCGAGGCGCGCCTCACCGTGATGCGCAACACACGGAACGGCGGGCGCGAGGAAGTGGACGAACATGGCGCTCTGAAGCTGATCAGGCGACCGAACGATCACTATGGCGACATCGCATTGTGGGCCGGCACGGTGCTGTCCTGGTGTCTCGACGGAAACGCCTACTGGCTGAAGCTCCGCAACGGCGTCGGACGCCCGGCAGAGCTGTGGTACGTGCCACACTGGATGATGGAGCCGAAGGGTTCGGCGGACGGGACGACATTCCTGTCCCACTACGTTTATTCTCCCGGCGGAGGCATCGAGCCGATCAGTGTCGATGCCGCAGATGTGGTTCACTTCCGAAACGGCATCAATCCACACAATCCCCGCAAGGGGCTTTCACCGCTGGCCGGCGTGATTCGTGAAATCTTCATGGACCTGGAAAGCTCCAACTTCGTGGCCTCGCTCCTGCGCAATATGGGCGTGCCTGGCGTGGTGCTTAGCCCGAAGGCCGGCGGCGTGGTTCCCGCCGACGATGTCGCTGCTGTGAAAGCATGGCTGAAGGAAGCCTTTGGCGGAGACCGGCGCGGCGAGCCGTTGGTCATGGGAGCGCCGACCGATGTCCAGCCTTACGGCTTCAACCCGCAGCAGATGAACATGAGCGAGGCGCGCGACGTGGCCGAAGAGCGGCTTTGCGCTTGCCTCGGCATTCCGGCCGCCGTGGTCGGTTTCGGGGCGGGCCTGCAGGCGACCAAGGTCGGAGCCACCATGAAGGAGATGTGCAAGCTCGCATGGACGAATGGCGTTCTGCCGATGGGCCGGGCCTTCGCTGACGAGCTCGACCGGTCCCTGGTGCCGGATTTCGGGCCGGCCGATGCGCTGGTGGCGAAATGGGATACATCGGAAGTCCAGGCGCTCCAGGACGATCTCAACGAGGCGGCAACACGTTGGAACACAATGATCGCTGGCGGCTGGGCCATGGTTGCGGAAGGTCGCGAGGCAATGGGTCAAGAGGTGGACGACAGCCACCGCATCTTCCTGCGGCCCGCCATGCTCATCGAGACGCCGGCCGGGCAGCCGGCGCGGCCGGCAGAGTCCGGCAAGACGTTTGGCGAAAAGGCCAGGGCCACGCGCAGCCAGCGCCTGGCGGCGCGTGGCTTCGTGATCGCCATGCAGCGGCAGGAGGAGCCGCTGGCCAAAGCGATGGAAAAGCGGCTTGAAAAGTTCTTCAAGGCGCTGGGCAAGGCCGCGAGCGAAACCGCGCTACCGCTTCTGGCGCATGAGGAGCTGGCGCCGAAGGCGGCGGGCAGTGTGGAGACGAAGGCGGACGAACTGCTTGTCGAGCGGATCCTCGAAGGTCTCGGCATCCCTGCCCACCGCACTGCGTTCCAGCGGCTTTACGAGGCGCATTTCATCGCGGTGGCCGAGAAGGTGGCGGAGGCGGGAGAACTGGCGGGCCTGGGCGGAAGCCTGCCCGATCCGGTGGCGCGCTCGGTGGCCGGCGCCGGTGGACGGCGCGCCGGCCTGGTCGACCTGTCGCGGCAGTCGAAGGCGGCGCTCTTCGACGCGATCGCCGTTGGTCGGGCCGAGGGCGAAGGCGCCCAGCAGCTCGCCGCGCGGATCGCCGCGCATGTAGAGGCAGGTCCCTGGACAGCGCCCGAGGTGCGCGCCCGCACGATCGCGAGGACCGAGACGAAATATGCGCAGAACGTTTCGACGATCGAGCGCGCACGGGCCGCCAATGTCGAGCGGTTCATCGTCTTCGACGGCCGGCTAGGACCAGGACGGTCACTCGAAGAGCACATGGCGCGAGACGGATCGATCGTGTCAGCCGATGAAGCCGCACAGATGGCGGCGGACGAGCATCCCAACGGAACATTGAGCTTCGCGCCCCATTTCGGCGATGAGAACGAGGACTGAACCATGGACACAGAACTGAAGAGCCTGACCATCAAGGAGATGGACGACCAGGGCCTCGGCCTGGCGAAGATCGCCACGCTGACCGCAATCGACCATGATGGCGACACCTATCAGGCCGGCGCGTTCGCCTGGAAAGAAGGCGGGCACCAGTGGGTGCCGATCCTGCCGTCGCACGATCGATGCGCAATGCCGCTCGGCAAGGCACGTGTTTACGAGGCGGACGACGCCGCCTATGCCGAGATCCATCTCAACATGAAATCCGAAGCCGGCCGCGAATGGCATGCCGCGCTGAAGTTCGACCTGGAAAAGGGCAACGCCGTCCAGGAGTGGAGCTATGGGTTCGGGATCATCGACAGGTCACATGAAGTGATAGAGGGCCAGGAGGTGCGGAGGCTGAAACGGCTCGACGTGCATGAGGTCTCGCCCGTGGTGCGCGGCGCAGGCATCGGCACGGGCACGCTGGCGCTGAAGTCGCACCGGAGTTTCGCCGACCAGATCGCCGCGACGATCGCGGCGATCGAGGACATCGTGAAGCGGGCTGGCGACGTGAAGGCGCTTCGCGAGGCCGATGGCAGGCCGATGAGCAAGGCGCGGCTCGATCAGCTTGCGAACCTGAAACAGCGGCTCGACGTGCTTCTGGCCACGGGCACACCGCCGCCCGATGAGAGCGAGGACAACCGCATGGCCGCGATGCACGACCTGCGCGATGTCCTGCGCCGCCACGGTTGACGGCGGGTTCGAAACAAACGGCCGTGTACGCGTTTCTAGCGACGAAAGGCCCCGGACTAGCTGACCGGGGCCAAACCCGCGCCTACGGTGTTCAAATCCGCTTCAAATTCGATCCAGCAAGGCCTCGCCCGACGGCTGAACGCGTGTTTCCCGTCCGGGCTGGATTTCGGCCGCCGTTTCGGCCATTAGTGCTGGAGGCACCCAAATGCCACCAGCGGTTCGCCCGCGCAGCTGCGCGCATGTTTCAGCCGTTCCCTTCTCCCTAGTCTTCACGAAGTCCCGCGCCGACGCGGGCCTCTTCTTCATCCAGGCCGCGCGCGGACGCTTGGCCTTGTGCGACAACATCAGGGAATGGATCACAATGCCTGACATGACACTGAAGGATGTCCGCGAGAAGCTCGCGGCAAAGCAGGATGCGCTGGCCGGCGTCTTCGACGAGGCGCGCGTGACGACCGATAGCGGCGAAAAGTCATACGACTTCAACCGTGTCACATCTCTCGGCAAAGACGTAAAGGGTTCGATCGCTGTGGCCGAGAAGGTCAAGGAGATGGACACCGAGCTGAACGAGCTGGCCCAACAAGCCGAGGCCCTTGAGGCAGCCGAACAGGCCGAAAAGAACCTGTCCGACCGCCAGAAGGTGCGCAACCGGCTGCCGCTGCCCGGTGGCGGCGGAAACCATCCGGCGTTGGGCCTCGCCATGAAGTCGCTCGGAGCGATGATCACGGACGAGAAGGCGTTCAAGGCCTGGGTGGATGGTGGCGCCGGCGGCGGCATCACGCTTTCCTTCGACGATGCGCTGCCCTCCGATCTCCTGGCAAAGGCCATGGTGCCTGAAACCATCGGCGCAAAGGCGCTCATGTCGACGGCGGCCGGCTTCGCCCCGGAAAGCCTCCGGCTGCCCGGCTATGTCGAGGCGGCGACGCGGCCGATCCAACTCCTGGACATCATACCGATGGCACAGACCGGTCAGGCCGCCGTGCCATACATGGAGGAAACCACCCGGACGCACGGCGCGGCCGAGCGGGCCGAGGGCGCGGCTTTCGCGGAGTCTGCCTTCGCCTTCACCGAGCGTACCAGTCCGGTGCGCAAGATCACCGACAGCCTGCCGGTAACGGACGAGCAGCTCGAAGACGTGTCGTTCATCTCGTCATACGTCAATTCGCGGCTCATGTTCGGCATTCGCCAGCGCCTCGACCAGCAGTCGCTGCTGGGCGACGGCGCGGGCGCCAATCTGCGCGGGCTGAAGAACACGCCGGGCATCCAGACCCATGCCAAGGCCGCCGACCCGGTGCCGGACGCGTTCTACCGCGCGATGACCAAAATCCGCGTGACCGGCCGCGCCATACCTACCCACCACGTCATGCATCCCGAAGACTGGCAGGACGTGCGTCTGCTGCGCACCACGGACGGCGTCTATATCTGGGGTAGCCCGAGCGAAGCCGGCCCGGAGCGTCTGTGGGGCCTTCCTGTGGTGCAGCAAGACGCGGATGTGGCCGGGACCGGTTATGTCGGCTCGTTCATGCCCGCCTGGATTTCGATGTTCGAACGGAAGGGCGTGGACATTCAGATCGGCTATGTGGGCAACCAGTTCGGCGAAGGCCGGCGCACGGTGCGAGCGGACATGCGCGCGGCGCTGGTCGTCTTCCGTGCGCCCGCATTCTGCGAGGTGACCGGCCTCTAAGCCGCCACCTGGCGATTGCTTGAACGGGCGCTCGCGCGGCTTACGCCCCGATAGGGCCGACAGCCTCACCGCGAGCGCCCCAGCATAGGAGCAAACATGTCGACGATATCAGGATTTCCGACCGCCATTGGCTGCGCCATGATTTATGGCGGGCCGGTTGGGACGCATCAGGTGCCAGGCAGTCTCAAGCCGGGCGACACACTTCTCTCCGTCGAGCACATCACAGCGGGCGCCCCGCCGACCCGCGTCGATCGCACGGCCGAGTTCACCGTCTCCGCCACGGCTGGCGGGGTCATTGAAAACGACACCACGGACACGACGGGCGACTGGCTCCATGTGCTGTGGTCGAGCAAGGAAGACTGACCATGACGCAGGTTGCGAAAGAACGACTGTATCTGACCAGGGACCGCAAGGCATTGGTATTGGCCGACGACAAACGCGCCGGCTCCCTCTACGCCGTTCCCGGCGACGAAATTCCCGACAGCGCCGCCGAAAGGTTCGGCCTGGTCGGCGGGCTTACGAAGGCGTCGGCAGCGGTGGCAAAACGGGCTGGAGCCGATGCAAAGGCTACCGCCGAGAAGGTAGCGGCGGATGCCAAGGCCGCCGAAGAGAAAGCGGCAGCCGAGAAGGCGGCAGCGGATGCCAAGGCTGCCGAGGAAAAAGAAGCAGCGGCGCAAGACAACAAGAACGGCCGCGCAGGCGAGAACAAGTAGCAGGATAACCAAGGCGGTCTGGTACGGCTCGCAAGGCTCCCAGCACCTGATAGGGACGGTACGACCGTAGGGGCATAGCCCGCCGCCGCACTCATTCCAGGAACAAGCCGATGGCCCTGATTGACCGCGTGAAGGAACGGACGGGAACTGATCTCGGCGACCAGGAACTGCAAGCCATGATCGACGCGATCTCCGCCGTGATTGACGATCGGTTCGGACCTTCCGGGCCGACAACCGTGTTTCTGGGCGATCCGCTCGACCGCGACGGCTGGCGTCACACCTTGCGCCTGCCGAGCGTCGTGGACCAGGGCCAGCCAATCGAAGTGGTGGAAATGCAGCCTGGCAATAGCGGAGAGGCCGCAGCGGAGACCATGCTGACGGCGGACGACTATCGCATCCTCCATACCGGCCGCACCCTTCAGCGGCTGACGGGCGGGCCAAACGGCAAAACCTATTGGGCGCCCATGGTGCGCATCACATTCACGCCGCGCGAGGCCGCCGGCATGCGCGACGAGGCCGTCATCCGGATCATGCAGCTGGACACGGCCGGGCAGGCAGCGGCCGGCCTGAAGAGCGAAAGGGCGGGCGATTACTCGTGGACCGCCGCAACCGGCACGGAACGGGCGGAAGCCCGCGAGGCCATCTTCACCTGGCTTGGCACAGCGCTGCGCGGTACCGCCATGCCGATGGCGTGAGGCGAACGATGGACAGAAAGATCATTGACAAGGTCCGCAAGTGCCTTGCGCTGGCCCGCAGTGGAAACGAGAACGAGGCCGCATCCGCACTCGCGAAAGCCCGCCAGCTTATGGATGTGCACGGTATCACCGAAGCGGACATCGCGATGGCGGACGTCGAGGAAGCGGTCACGCGCGGATCGCGGACGCAGCGATCGCCCGTCTGGGAGCTGATCCTTTCCGAAACCGTCTGTCGCGCGCTAGGGGTCACTTCCTTTGCCGATGCGCGCGGCGATCGCTGCTTCATTGGCCGCGCGCCGGCAGCCGAGATCGCGAGCTATGCATTCGCGGTCCTATTCCGTCGCCTGAAGAAGGAACGAGCCGACTATATCAAGGCGCATCTCAAACGCTGCAAACTGGCCCGCAAACGCCAGCGGGCGGACATCTTCTGTCAGGCATGGGCCAGCATGGTGTTCATGAAGGTCAAGGCGCTCGTGCCGGAGCGTCAGGCCGACGCTCTCGTCGAACAGTATCTCACGGAGCGCTATCCAGGCCTCGTCGTGGTTGAACCGCGAAGCGCGAAGCCAAACGGTGCATGTATGGATCACGACCGCCTGCGCGGTGCGGTTGCCGGCAGCGACGTCGATCTCAATCCGGGCCTTCACAGCGAGGCCGCATCTCCGTTGGCCCTGGCATGATCGCCGGCCGATTGACCATGCGGGCACTCGTCGAGCGCAATGTGGCGGCGGGCCAGGACGGCTGGGGCCAGCCTGTGGCGCCGGACTTCCAGCCACTCGGCACGCTGCGCTGTTTCATCTGGTCGAATGCCAGCCGCGAAATCGTCGACGGCGACAAGACGGCCATGGTGGAGGATGTGCGCGGGCTGTTCGCGCTTGGCGCCGATCTCACCGAGGACGATGAAATCTCCGCCGTCACCGACGCCCATGGCGCGGTCATCGTGCCTGGGAGGCTGCGGGTCGAAGGCCCCGTGCAGCACAAGCACAACCATCTCGAAGCGGCTTTGAAGAGGATCAGCTGACGCAGGGGCGGAGGCCAGGCCATGACAGCCTGGCGACGGGGCCACGACGGCAATCACGTCCCCGTCAAGCACCCAGGGATGCTCCTTCCGCCGCCCCTTGCGGGGCGACGGAGTTATCCATGATTCTCAAAGGACGGGAAATGGCATCCTCCGATCTGCGGCCAGTCAGGCCGACCGTGACACCCGCCGCCTATGTCGGCGGCAAGCGCAATCTTGCAAAGCGCATCTGCGCGATCATCGAAAGCATCCCGCACCAAACCTATGCCGAATGCTTCGTCGGCATGGGCGGGATTTTCCTGCGGCGCTCGAGTGCGCCGCCCGCCGAGGTCATCAACGACTATTCCGGCGACGTCGCCAACCTCTTCCGCATCTTGCAGCGACACTACCCGCAGTTCATGGACATGCTGAAATACCAGGTGAGCAGCCGGCGCGAGTTCGAACGCCTCAAAGAATGCGACCCTGCCACCTTGACCGATCTGGAGCGCGCCGGGCGTTTCCTCTACATGCAGCGCCTGTCTTTCGGCGGCAGGGTCAACGGCCATTTCGGCATCGACCCAGCGCGCGGCGGGCGCTTCAACATCCTGAAGCTGGCGCCGCTCCTGGAGGAAATCCACGAGCGCCTGGCCGGCGTCGTGATCGAGAACCGCCGTTGGCAGGATTTCATGGACCTGTACGACCGGCCGGGCACGCTGTTCTATCTCGATCCGCCCTATTTCGGTTGCGAGGACGACTACGGAAAAGAGCTGTTCGATCGGGCCGAGTTCGCGGAGATGGCGGCGCGCCTGGCGCGGCTCAAGGGGCGGTTCATTCTCTCCATCAACGATCTGCCCGAAATCCGCGAGCTGTTCAGCGCGTTCGACATCATACCGGTTGAGCTGACCTACACGATTGCTGGAGGCCGGAACGCGCGGCCAGCACGAGAACTGATCATTGTGGGCAGGGCGGTTTGAGGCTGCTGGACATGCCAGTTGCCGACGCGGCAGAGTAGAGGACCAGGAAGCGAGCAGGAGACGGCCAATGGCGCAGCAGAGATATGATCTTCGAAAGGAGCAAGACGGCACATGGACCGTGTTCGATGTTTTCACCGGCCTGCCCGCAGACGCACCGGACGGGCCGGCGTTCGGCTTGGAGATGGAAGACGCGGACGATCTTCTCGACATCCTCAATGGGCTAGACCGAAAGGGCCGCGGCGAGCGAGATCAGCATTAGAGGGATGACATGGCGGGCAAGTCGAAATCGCTAAAATGGAACGGCAAGGCCGTAACCAGGAAGATGCGTGCGGCGCAGATCGAGGGCGTCAACGCGACGATGGGCGCTTCCGTGGCCGAGGCCAAGCGGACGCATGACTGGCAGAACCGCACGGGCGTCCTGGAGGGCGGCGTCGACATCGCAGATTACGCGCGCGCCGAGGGAAGCGGCGTCAGGGGCACGTGGGGCGTTCGCGATGTAGTCTATGCGCGGATACAGGAGGAAGGCGGCACCATACGCCCCAAAAAGGCCAAGGCCCTGGCGGTCCCTCTTCCCGATGGCGGCGTGGCGCTCGTCCAGTCGGTGACCATCCCTGCGCGGCCCTATCTGCGGCCGGCCGCCGACACACATTATCCGAAGCTCGCAAAACGGATCAGAACGGCCTACGAGCGCAAGTCGAAAAAGCCCACTTGACGCCGCCGACGCGGGAAACGATGCTGCCGCCGGTTCTCCCGCCCTCTACAATGTTCCTCTCCCGCGCGCTTCTCGCCCGCGCAGCTGCGCGCATGTTTTGCGGCGTGTGCGCTCCCTAGTCTGCCCACTGTGTTCTCGGTCTTCCGCCGGGTCGTTTCACAGGACAGGGCATGGACGAAGCCGACATCATCACCGCGACCGTGACGCTCCTGAAATCGGATGCCGCCGTCACCGCGCTTTGCGCCGACCGCGTGTTCGGCGACGAGTTGCCGAATGATGAGGCGGCCGCCATGCCGCGCGCCGCCATCGTCGTTCGGGCGTCCGGCGGCACGTCGATCGCAGCCGGCAGTTTCATCCAGCACGATACACAGCGCCTCGACCTGGTCGCCTATGGCGCCACAAAATTCGACGCGGACGCATTGCGGCGTGCCGCTCGCCGCGTCCTTACCGCCTTACGCCGCCGCGTCATCGGCAACGTCCTGATCCATTGGATCGAGAGCGCAGGCGGGTTCTCCAGCGGCCGCGATCGCGACGGCGCGTGGCCGTATGCATTCCAGTCCTTTCAGGTCTTTCACGCGCTTCAGGAGGTTTAAATGCCAGCGCCTTTCGAAATCATCGCGGCGCCCTTCGTCGCCTATTATGCCGAACTCGGCGAGCCGTTCCCGTCAGTCACCGAGGAGCCGGCCGGTAACTGGGTCATGATCGGCACGTCAGGGGACGAAAGTTACGACCCCGAGGGCGTGCAGGTCACCCACAGCCAAGACGTCAACCTTGTACGGCCGCTTGGCAGCACGGCGCCGGTGAAGGCTTTCCGCCGGGAGGAGGACCTGGTCGTCGCCTTCACCGTGTGGGACGTCTCGCTCGAAGCCTACCGGGTGGCGCTCAATGGCAATCCGATCCAGACCGTCGCCGCTGGCGTCGGCACGCCCGGAACCAAGGCCCTGCGGCTTTACCAGGGCGAGCAAGTGGCCACGATGGCGCTGCTGCTGCGGGCGCAGGTGTCGCCTTATGGCGACGAAATGGCCATGCAGTACGAGGTGCCCTACTGCTCGATGACCGGCAATCCGGAAGTGGTTTACCGCAAGGGCGAACCGGCCGGCCTGGCGCTTGAGTTCTCGGCGCTGAAAGACCCCAACGCCGCAACCAAGGCGGAGAGCTTCGGACGGCTGGTGACCCAGCATCAACTGCCGCTGCCATGAACGACCGGCTGATCGCGCGGGCGCGGGCGGCGGACGAAGAGGCGCGCAATCACAAGCGTCTCGAACGCGCCCACCGACACAAGGCGCGTGCGGCCCGCGAACGACAGGCCGAGATCGAGCGGCAATGCGCGCGGCTCGGCATCACGGTGATCTACGACCAGGTCATCCACCCAACAGGCGAAGGAACCTTCCATGGCCAAGACAAAACCGATCCTCGACCTCAACACGCTGATTGAGCGGCCAACCATCCGCATCGACGGGATGACCTACGAGTTGCGCTCGCCCGATGAGCTCTCGGTGCTCGACAGCCATTTCTTCACCGTCAAGGGCAAGGAGATCGAGCGGCTTGCCGGCGAGGACGGAAAGGACGAGGAGCTGGCCGCCGTCATCGACGAGGTGGTGCCGCGCATGGTTGTCGATCTTCCGGCCGAAGTATTCATCAGTCTTCCCGGTGCGGCGCGGCTGGCGATCGTCGATGTTTTTACCGGGCTCCTGCTGCGCCGGAGGGTGAGCATGGCAGGAGCGATCGCCCAGGCCGTGGTGGCGCCCAGAACGCCGACATCGACTGGGGAGAAGAGCTCCCTCGCCTCCAGCGTTTCTTCGGCGGCGATCCGGACTGGTGGCTCCGCCACGCTCCCGCAGCCCTGATCCGGGCCTATCGAACCATGTTGCCCCGCATCCAGGCAGACGAGCAACTGATGGCGATCAGCGTGACCGCGCTCGGCGGAGGAAAGGCCAAGCGTGCGGATGCGCGCACCGCCATCCAGCGCCTTGAACGGATCGCCGGTGGAGGGCGGCGTGCGGTGAAGGCCGCAACGCCCGATATGCTGGCCGCTGTGGGCATCGCCGTTGTGCAAGCCCCGCCTGCCAGCGCGGGAGCGGCGAAGGAAGAGACCGATGGCTGAACGGCTCGGCGAAGCGCTTCTCGACATCAGGACGAGCGACAAGGGTTTCGACCAGGGCGTCCGCCGTGCCGAACGGCAATCGGAAGGGCTCGGTCGCAGCTTCGATGCAACGGCGGCGAAGGCGTTGCGGCTCGGCCGCAACCTGGCGCTGGCGGCTGCCGCCGGCGCGGCAGCACTCGGTGCGCTCGTCAAGCGGCAGATCGACAACGCCGATGCGATGAGCAAGTCGGCGCAACGCGCCGGCGTGACAACGGAAGCGCTGTCGAGACTGGCCTGGGCGGGCGACCTGTCGGATGTCAGCCTCGGCACGCTGACCACGAGCATGGGGCGGCTGGCCAATGTGATGAGCCAGGTTGCCGGCGGCCAGGTCAAGGAGACTGTCGCGCTGTTTGAGGCGCTGGGCATTTCGGTGACCGATGCGAACGGCCAGCTGCGCTCCGCCGACACGGTGATCGGCGAACTGGCCGACGTCTTCGCCTCCATGGAGGATGGCGCCGACAAGACGGCGATCGCCATCAGGATTTTCGGCCGTTCCGGCGCCGAGCTCATTCCGCTGCTCAACAATGGCCGCAAGGGCCTGGCCGAGATGGCCGACGAGGCTGACCGGCTGGGCATCACGATCAGCACCGATATGGGCCGGCGCGCCGAAGCGTTCAACGACGCCATGACGCGCGTTCGCGCGGTGTTTCAGGGCATCGTCGTGCAACTGGCCGGCGAAGTGCTGCCCCATCTGGAAGCGTTCGCCGACAGGCTCAACGATCCGGCAATGGTCGCCAACGTTCAGTCGATCGCGCGCGACGTGGTTTCGGCGCTGGGCACCATTGCCACGGCGCTCGGCAAGCTCATCAGCCTGTTCAAGCAGCTGAAGGAGTGGACAGAGTGGGCCGGCGAGATCGCGCCCTATGGCTTCTTCGGCCTGGCCAAGAGCGCGAGCGATGCGATGACCGGCGGAGGCGAAGCGCCGACCGGCCCGCAGCCGCTTGAGGACGCCGCTTTCGACGACCGGTTTCAGGGCAACCGGCCAGGGAGAACCTCCCGCCTGACACCGCCCGAACCTCCGCGTCGGACCTTCAATCTTGGGGAAGTGTTGGGAGGGAGTGGCTCGGGCTCGGCCGACACCGCGGCCCTAAAAGCAGAGATCGACAAGCTCGAAATGAAGCGCCAGGCGGTCAAAGACCTGATCACGCAGCTCGAAGATGAGCAGGCCGTCATGCAGGAAACCGATCCGGTGATGCGCGAGATGATCCGCCTGCGCGGGTTGCTGGCAGAGGCGACCCCTGAACAGACGAAGCGTGTGCGCGAACTGATTACCGAGACGCTGCGCGAGCGGCAGGCGATGGAGGCGGCGCAAGACGCCATGGAGACCTTCGGCCGGATGGGCGTCAACGCCTTGAGTGCGCTTGCCGATGGCAGCCGTTCGCTTGAGGACACGCTGAAACAGCTCGGCTCGCAACTGGCCGATCTGGTTCTCCAAGCCGCCCTGCTGGGCCAGGGACCGCTGGCGGGTCTCTTCGGGTTCGGCGGCGGCGGCGGGCTGTTCGGTGCGATCGGCTCTCTGTTCTCCGGCTTCCGCGCAACGGGCGGGCTGATCCCATCGGGCACGTTCGGCATTGTCGGCGAGCGCGGGCCGGAACCGGTCATCGGCACATCGCGCGGGGCGATGGTGCTGCCGAATTCGTCTCTGGCCGGCATGTCCAGCGGCGGCGCGACGCGCTCAAACACGACGGTGCGAATGATCATGCCCGAGGGCTGGCGCACCGAGATCGTGGACGAGGCCCGCCAGGGCGCGGCCGACGACACGGTGCGCATCGTCGAGCAATACGACCGGGGCCGGAGCAATCGCTACGAGAACGGAGCGGAGTTCGGATGACGACGATCATCGATATGCCGGGCGTCCTTATGGACGATGTGTCATTCCGGCCCTTCTCTCCCGTCCTGGTGGACCGGATGGAAGGACGCCGTACCGAGACGCTGCGCCGGCCCACCAATTGGTGGATCGCTTCCTGGCGAACCGTGCAGCTCACAGCCGAGGAGCTTGGCCGCATGGATGCGTGGTCGACCGTCGCCAGCGACGGCGCGCTGTTCCGCGCATTTGATGTTCGCAGGCCACGGCCGATGGCCGAGGATACCGGCCAGCCACTTTCCGGTGCGCGCGCTGGCGGCGGGGCATTCGACGGCACGGCGACGATCATCGAGATCGGGGCAGACCGCAGGAGCGTGACCATCGGCGGGCTTCCCGCCAACTTCCAGTTGAAGGCAAGCGACTATGTGGAGCTACGCATGTCGGCCCTGCTCGTCTCGCTTCATTGGGCGGTCGCGGACGTGCAGGCCAGTGCGGCAGGCGTGGCGGTGCTGCCGATCCGCTACGGCATTGATGCCGCCTTCACCACGGCAGCAACAGTCAACTTCGAGAAGCCGGCCTGCCTGATGCAGCTCGATCCCAGCTCCTATGAAAGCGGCATGGCCGGCACGGTGAGACAGGCGTCATTTTCGGCGCAGGAAGTGTTTCCGAGGGAGGTTCCATGACCGTCGAGAACCTGTTGGACGAAGGCGACCTGGTCGCCCTGGAGCTGGTCCGCTTCGACCTGCCCGGTACGTCGGTCGGTTATCACCGGGGAGGCCGGCCATACACCTATAATGGCCTCGTCTACCTGCCGAACCGTTTCCTTATGCTCGGCGAGGCAAGTGCGGCCCTGGGCGTGGCAGTCACCACGCGCACGATCGGGTTTTCCGGCATCCCAACAGACGATCCCGACGACGCGATCGCCAAGCTGGAAGAGTACGACTACCCGAACGCTCCGGTCATCATCACCTACCTGGCCGGCCGGCCAGGCACGGACGAGGTGGCGGGCGTCCTGTTTTCGGCGATCTACGAGATCAAGGAAGTCCGCTACCCCAAATCGGCAACGGACAAGCAGGGCCAGAAAACGCTGGCGATCGAGATCGACTTGGAACCGCCCGGCCGATCGGCGCGGGGCGCGACCTTCGTCAAGCGCGCGCAGGGTGAACAGCAGTTCGACAACGATGCGAACGACACCGGGCTTGAGTACGCCGCCCTGGTCGAAAGCGTCGTCGAGGAGTGGGGCCAGGTGATGCGATGAGCAAGGAGAGCGCAATGCGGCCGATCAACCCTGGAGACCATAGGCGCCCCGATGCCGTGAACCCCGGCCCGGCGCCGATGCTGCAATGGCACAAAATTGCGTTGCTGGTGGTCGACGACCGCTATCAGCGCGAATTGAAGCCCGGCAACTGGAAGGCGATCAGGCGGATTGCCGAGAACTTCAGATGGTCGCACTTCTCGCCCGTCTTCGTGGCGCCGGTGGAAGGCGGTCGATTTGCCATCATCGACGGTCAGCACCGTACCCACGCGGCCGCGCTTTGCGGGTTCGAGGAGGTGCCATGCCAGATCGTGCAGATGACGCTCGACGAACAAGCTGCCAGCTTCGCCGCCGTCAACGGCATGGTGACGAAGGTCACCCATTGGCAAATCTACAAGGCGGCGCTCGCGGCCGGTGAAAGCTGGGCGGAAGCGCTGGCCTCGACGGCGCTGGAAGCCGGATGCCGTGTGATGACCTCCAACGCCTCGACCTGGACGAAGAAGCCGGGCGAGATTTATGGCATCCGCAGCTTTCGTGAGGTCATCGAAAGCCGTCCGCGCGCCGCAGTGGTCGCCGCCCTGAAGGCTTTGATGGCCGCCGAGGGCTATGGCGATGCGCCGGAACTGTGGGACACGAACATTCTGTGCCCGCTCCTGAAGGCGTTGGCGGGTAGCCCGCAGGCGCTTGAGAGTGGCGATCTCGCCACGGAGCTCGAAGCGTTCGACATCTGGGGTTTGATCGACGCGGTCGAGGAAGAGGCTAGACGCCGGCGTCGCGCCGGCCTGCCATCGATGCCGAAGCGCGATCAGTTGGAAACGCGGCTATCCGCCTGGCTCTGCCGGTCCTTTCCCTCTGGAAAGGGCGCCGCATGACGCGTTTCGAGATCGCCACGGCCGTCATCGAAGCGGAACTCGACAAGGCGTATTTGCCGGGCGAGAGCGACTGCCTGTTTCTGGGCTTGCGCGTTGCCGATGCGCTCGATCCCTCACTTGGCCTGGTCGAGAGATACTGGCGTGCCTACACCACGCTGGCCGGCGGCCACCGGGCAATGGTCAAGGCCGGTTTCAAGTCGATTGAAGCGTTTCTCGAAAGCCATTTGAAACGCTGTGCGCCGGCCCAGGCACAGTTCGGCGACCTCGTGATCCTTGGTCTGCCGGCGGGCAGCCGCAGGGCGGATCATGTGGCGGTGTGCATCGGCACGCGCTTCGCAACCAAGCTGGAGACCGGCGGCTCGCTGCACATGATCGACGAGGTCACGGCAGCATTCAGGACCGGCGCGCCTCATGAGCCCGCCCAATGGTGATCTTCTCGGCCATCGTCGCGGTCGGCGCATTCCTTTTCAGCGGCACGCTGCTTGCCCAGATCGCGCTCGGCGCGCTCGCCTTCGGCCTCAAGCTGGGCTTGGCCTATCTCAACCGCCCGAAGAAGCGGCCTTACTCGGCGGTTCAAGGCGAAGTGATGATGGGCGGCGACGTTCCGGTCACGACGCTTTACGGCATCGGCAAGATGGCAGGCCACCGGGTGGACTACTTCAGGTGGGGCAGCGGCAACAAGTACAATGCCGACGTCTTTGTGCTCGCCAACGGCTGGTGCGATGGCCTTGAAGACGAGATCTACTTCTACGGTGAAAAGCACGGCCTGGTGCCCCGCCCAATCATCGGCAACGAGGTCGAGCATTGGGGCGTCAGCGGCTACGGCGACGACATCAGCATCCGCTTCTATGACGGCCGGCCGGGCCAAGGCCCGGACATGAAACTTGTGAACGACTCGCAAGGGACCGGGCGGGCCTGGAAGGAAAGCTCCACGCTCTCGGGCATGGCCTATGTGGTGGTCGAACGCCTGTTCAACGAGACCCGCAACGCGAAAGGCCGGCCCTATTTCGAGTTCGTCGTGCGCGGCCTGCGCCTCTACGACCCGCGCCAGGACAGCACGTTGGCAGGTGGCACTGGCACGCACCGCCTGGACGATCCTGCAACGTGGGCGTTCTCCCTCAATCCGGGCGTCCAGCGTCTCAACTATCAGATCGGCCTGCGCGGACGGATTTCCAGCCGCACGCTGATCGGCGAAGGCAAATCGCTGGGTCAACTGGACCTTGGCAGCTATTTCGCGGCGATGAATGTGTGCGACACACCGCGCGAAGGGAAGCCGCGCTATCAGTCGTCTCTGTTCGTGACGGGCGAGGATGACCACACGGAGGTGCTGAAGGAGTTCGACGACGCCATGGCGGGCTACGCCATGAACCGGCGCGGTCTCTCCGGCGTGATTGCCGGCGCGCCGCAAGTTCCCGTGGTCACGATCACGGCCGACGACATTCCCGACGGCCGCGCCCAGGACCTGCGCCGGCGCAAGAACACCTATGAGCTGTTCAACCACATATCCGGCCAGTTCATCTCCCCGGAAAATCACTGGAAACCGGAGAGTCTGAAGCCCGTTCATGTCAACGCGGATGTCGCTGCAGACGGCAGAACGCGCCAGACCTCAAACGACTTCCTGCAGGTGACGGACCCGGACATCGCGCAGTATCTTCTATCGATCCGCTATCGCCAGCAAAGGCTCGGCGGGCAAGCAACGGTGCCGGTATCACGGCGGGTCGGTTTTCGTGTCCTCGAAGGCGAATGGGTCAATTTCGACGGACGCACATGGCTGGTGACCGGATGGCGATGCGACGACAGCTTGCGCGTGACGCTGACCCTTGCTCAAACGTCGGCCGCGATCTACGCGGAGGGCGGGATCGAGCCGGGGCCGATCGTCATTCCGGCGCCGCCGCCTATCAATCCGAACCTGCTTTCGAACGTCATCGACTTCAATGTCGAGGTCGGGGTGATCGAGGGCGGCGATGGGACGGAGGAGCCGGCGCTGCGCTTCACCTGGGCACCGCCCGAGGACCCGACGATCACGGATGTGATCTTCGAGTATTTCGTCGGCGGCGATCCGACCGGCCAGACGATCTACAGTGACCGCACCGACAAGCCGGAGGCAGGCGAGTATGTGACATCGAAGGACGTGATAGGGGGCGTCTTCTTTTCGGCGCGCTGCACGATCCGCACGGTTCCTGATCGTTTCAAGACCCATTCGCCTTGGAAGACGGCTCTGGACATGACGGGGCCGGTGCGCGTTTACCCGCCAAACGTCGAGGGGCTGGGCGAGGACGTGCAGGAGCTCCTGAAATGGGCTGGCCTGTCGGATCGATCCATCTGGGAGGAGCTGGAGCGCCTGGGTCAGCTTGTCTCCGACCAGAACAGCTGGAACTTCTTCGACAAGCAGTCGTTGCGCACCGAGCTGACGGCGGTCAATAGCGCCCTTACGGCCAGCTACACTCTAGCCATCCAGACCGCCGTGGGCACCATGGCTGACGATCTTCTGGCGGTGACGACGAAGGTCGAAACGCTGGAGGTGGCGGTCGCCGATACGCAGACGGGCCTTTCGGGGCTGGGGCAGATCGTCAACGCACAGGACACGCGCATCACCCAGGCCGAGGGTCAGATCGCGGTCAACAGTTCCTCGGTTCAAGCCCTGACTTCGGTGGTCAACGAGGTCTCGGCAGAAGCGCTCTTCCGTGCGCAGACCGTGGCCGGCCCTGGCGACGGTTGGTCGCGCATTGTCTTGCAGACGCGGGTTTCAACAAGCGTCGGCTTCGCCTCGGCCGCGCTGTTCCTCGACGCCAAATCGAATGGCGAAGGTCGCATCGTGCTCGATGCCCAGAACCTTTTCTTCGGTGACCTGTCGAGCGGCTCGACCGTCAATCCGCTGGTCTATTCCAATGGTGAATGGGCGCTGGAGAACCTGCGTCTCGGCACCCTCAACTTCAATCGGCTCCAGTCGAACAATGGCAAGCTCGACATCAGGGGCGACGGCACCAACGCCTACCTGGACATTTTTAACTGATGCGAATGCGGATCGGACACAAGCCGGGTGTCGGCGGCGCGGTGAAGGTGATGCGGAACAACGCCGACGATCCCTGGACGACACCGAACACGGACTACGGCAAGTTCATCTTCAACAGCGAAACGACGAAGCTCGGATACATCGTCCAGTCGTTTGTGATCGACACAAGCGTGTCGACCGGCACCGTTCAATACTTCCCGGCCGGCACCAACGAGAGCACCTGCGACTGGTCCATCGTCAACGATACCCAGGGGTGGAGCGGCGTCCGGGTGCGGGTGTATGCGAGCCGGATCGCGGACAGAAGCTATCCCGTCATCATGGAGGGCTCCGCCTTCATGGTGCAGGATTTCGTCGAGGGATGGATACCGGCCAATCGGCAGGTGAACAGCGAGACGCGCTCGGAATACTACATGTTGCCGCAAGGCGACCTGATCTACGACAACTTCATCCCGCTCGTGCATTTCAGGATTTTGGTGTCGGTCTACGATCTACCGGCCTCCTCGGCGGCCTATCCGACCGGAGAAACGGGAACACCCGGATCCCGGAATGTCCGCATTGCGGCGAACGAGGTGAAGATCGCCAAGGGCGGAGCTCCGGATAATGGCGACCGTGACACGCTGATCGCCGACAGCGACCGAATTCCGGCGCTGCTGGAAGCAGCAGGTGAGGTGCTGATCGCTGCCGGCAATGCGGCGGATGTCATGACGGTCACCCCGATCAACGAGCGAACCTATGTGGACTACCAGCTGTGGGACGCCGCTGGCGCCGGCGCGACATACCCGGTGCTCGTCCTGCCGGGCCAGATGGGAGCTGGTCTGTATTCCGTTACAAGCGAACGGCAGGGAGATCGGGTGCGCTTCACGAACAAGGGAACCCGCGACGTCTATGTGCGCTACATCATCTCGAAGTTCGACGGCGAGCAGTCGTCGGGCGGCTCGGCGGTGATGCGCCGGTTGCCCGATGGCAATCTTCAGATCAAGCGGCCGGGATCATCGGACATCAATCCGCGCGGAGGTGACATCATCCTCGACACACGGCTGCCCTACCTGCCGGTGATCGACGAGGGCTATATCCACTACACCGCGTTCAACGAAAGCGCGACCGGCGCCGACTACGGCGATAGCGCCAAGACGGTCACCTTCGATGCTGGTGGGCTGAAGCCGTTCCTCAAATACTGCTTCGTGTGCCCCGGCACGAGCGGCCTGTTCATCGTCCGCATGCCCGACAGCCGGATGTTAACTGCCGAGGGGCGCGAGCAATGGTCGCTGGGCGGCGTGGCGCAGATCACGGACAGCAGCATCAAATTCCATCTCGCCCGCTCGCACGCCTACAACTACATCAACCAGGGCGGCGGCTGGCAGAAGGTCACTTACAGCAACAATCCCGTGGGCATCCGCTACTACATTTTCGGCATCCCAGCATGATGTCCTCCAGCACGGAGCACGAGGCAATGGCCAGCAAGAACGAAACCATTGAAATCCATCCCGCCGCAGTGGCCATGGAGGCGAAGGTGCTCGCGGCCTTTCTGACACAACGCAACCTGCACTTGGCGAACAGGATCGTGCAGTTGGAGCAGGAGCTCGCGGCCGAGAGGCAGGGCAACATGGTCGAGAACAGCAAGGAGAGCGGCGATGGCGACACGGCCTGATTACACCGTCGGAACGATCACGCTGACCTCCGGGTCGGTCAACTTCACCACGAGCGGATCGGCTCTTCAGGCGAACAACGTTCAGCCCGGCGATATGATCTTGCTGCCGGCCAAGGGGTTGACGCTCGTCGTTGCAGCGGTGACGGGGCAGAACTCCGGAACACTGACAAACCCGTGTCCAGCCGGCGCGGCCGGTGCCGGTCAACCGCTGCGTATCCGCTTCCAGCCGGACGGCTCGCGCTACTCGGCGGCGGTGCAGGCGTTAGTGGAACTGTTGGAGAGCGGCAACAACGAGGCGCTGGCCGGGCTTGTCGGTGCGGCGAACACCATGCCGTTTTTCACTGGCTTGGGGACAATGGATGTCAAAGACATTGGCAGCCTTCCCAACGGTTCAGTGGGAGCGCCGGCGCTCAATTTCGGGATGGCCGGCGCACCTAACACCGGGTTCTATCGTCCATTGGGTTCGGCGATTGATCTTGCAATCGGCGGCGTACAGCACACGCGGTGGCACTCCAGTCACGGTATTGAACTGATGGTGGGGAGCTTCAAAGGCTCCGGTGCCGGTCTGACAAACATTCCTCTGTCTGCAATCGGGGAGTCCGGGTTGTGGACACCAACACTGACCGGTTTCACTACGCCAGGCACTCCGACCTACGTTCAGCAGCAAGGGTCTTACGTTCGGATCGGCGCCAAGCTCGTTCTCGCAACTGTCTACCTGGTGGTATCGAACATCGGTGGTGCGACGGGTCAGTTCGTGATGGGCGGAATTCCTTTCTCGATGGCGTCAGGCCCGAGCAGGCGCTCTCTTTTCTTCCCAAGCTTCTGGGGCGGGCTCGGCTTGGGATCACCCTACACATACTGGTTTGGCTTCGGGATCACTACTGACGCGCTGCGCCTATACAAAGGCGCGCCTACAACCGCTACCAATGCGCTCTCGAACAGTGATGTGACCGGAACCATCACCATCTACGGAACCACTGTGTATGAGGCCGCATGATGAAACTCGATAGTTATGAACTCATGGAAGCGGGGCCAGTCAACCTGCGCTTCGTCGTCGATGGAACCTATTTGCGCCAGGTGCGGCAACCGGGTGATGACATTTCCGATTTGCCGGCAGCCGCGCAGGCGGCGCTCACCGAACACTGGTCACCAGCACGAGTGGCGGCGCTTGTGGCCGCGCGCGATCAGGCCGAAGCCGACTGGCTAGCCGAGCTGGAGGCGATGCGCGGGCCGATCGGCGGGGCGCATGTCAACGCAGAACGCCAGCGTCGCGTCGAGGCCGGCCGCGACTTCACGGTATCAGGCTATGGCGACGTGCCGTTGACCGGACGCGACCAGGACCAGGTGGCGCTCATGGGGCTGCTGATCAAGGCGCGCGCGCTCAAAGAGACTAGCGTGACCGATGCCGTGTTGACGGTACGTGATGCCGACAACGAAAACCACCTGCTCACGCCGGACCAGATGATCGAGCTGGTGAGCGGCGGCATGGCATGGATCGAAAGTGTCATGGCCGTGTCGTGGGCGATGAAGGACGGTACCGCGCCCTTCGAGAGCGGCATCCCGGAAAACTTCGAAGATGATCAATGGTGGCCGTAGTCGCGATCAAGGATGGCTCGATTGCGCTTTCAGGCAGTCGTGAAGGCGTTTCAAAGCACCGCTACAGGGCCGGCGCTGCTCCAAAACCTGCTGTCAAAGTTCCAGAAACGCGCGACCGGCTACAACCGACTACAACTATTCTAACTCATTGATATTGCATGGTTTTGGTGGGCCCGGAGGGACTCGAACCCCCAACCAAGCGGTTATGAGCCGCCGGCTCTAACCAATTGAGCTACAGGCCCGGTGGGCGATGGATTAATTGCTTTTTCGGCGCGGCACAAGACACCTCGCCGCAATCGCCCCACAATCCCCCGCTAGTGGCCGATCTGATCCTCGACAGAGGTGCGCTTTTCGGAATCGCAAAAGGAGATTTCCATGACCAAATCCATGCTTCCAGGTGTTTTCGCCGCTCCGGCCCTCGCGGTGGCGCTCGCCGCCGCGGCCCCCGCCATGGCCGAAGAACAGGCGCCGCGCATCATCGTCACCGGCGAGGGCGAAGCAACGGTCAGCCCCGACATGGCGATCCTCTCCCTTGCGGTGCTGCGCGAGGCCGACACCGCCCGCGAGGCGCTCGACGCCAACAACGAGGCGATGACCGCCGTCGTCGCCGCCATGAAGGAAGCCGGCATCGAAGCGCGCGACCTGCAGAGCGGCGGCCTGTCGATCAACCCGCGCTATGTCTATCCGAACGACAAGAACGACGAAAAGGCGCCGCGCATCGTCGGCTACGAGGTCGCCAACACGCTCACCGTGCGCATCCGCGACCTGGCCAAGGTCGGCGACATCCTCGACCGCTCCGTGACGCTCGGCGTCAACCAGGGTGGCGGCCTGACCTTCACCAATGACGACCCGGCGGCAACCCTGACCGAAGCGCGCAAGCGCGCCGTGAAGGACGCCATGGACAAGGCCGAGACGCTGGCCGAGGCTGGCGGCGTCAAATTGGGCAAGGTGATGGAAATCTCCGAACAGACCTTCCGCCAGTCGCCCATGCCCTATGCAGGCAAGGCGATGCGGATCGAAGCGTCAGCCGATTCGGTGCCCGTCGAGGCCGGCGAAAACAGCTACCGCATCCAGGTCAACGTCACCTTCGGCCTGGAGAGCTGAACCGAGCGATCTCGTTCGGCCCCGCGCAACCACAAAAAAGCCGCCGGTCCCGCCGGCGGCTTTTTCTTTGGAGGCGGTGGTCCGGGAAGCCCGGCCTGTTACCAACGGATGATCGGGCAGCCACGGGTGCGGGCGAACATCATCTGCGTGCGGCCATGGTTGGCCCGGCCGACGACGCGAATGGTTCGCTGGTTCACGTCGACCACACGGGCGCGGCGCATGCCGAGCCGTTCGGCCTTGCGCGCCGCCTGCTGCGCCGAGCAGCCACGATCGTGATGGCGTCCGCGCTCGGCGCGATGCGAGCGTCCGCTCTGCCCGGCGACGTGGTCGCCCGAACGGGAGCCGATGCCGAAACCGAAATAAAGATTGTCCGCCTGCGCGCCGGCCGGCAGCGCCATCAGGGTGCCGAGACCGATCAAGGCCGAGATGCCGGCCATTTTGAATTTGTGGAACATGGTGCTCTCCTCGTGTTGAACAGGAACGGCTCCTGCGATGAGCGCACCATCTCACTCCCAGCCTGAACCGTTTTCGAATGAACCATTCATGCGCCGTTCACCGGCGCGGGCGCGGCCGATGCTTCAGCCGAGAGCGGCCATCCATTGCACCGGATTGCGATAAGCGCTGATGCGCGTGATCAGCCCCTCATCCACCTCGAAGACCAGCGCGCCGGGCAGCGCATAGGATTGTCCCTTCGCTTCCGGCAGGCCCTCTGCGGCGGCCAGGTATTTTCCCCGCACGGTGAATTCCGCCGCCGCCCGCACACCGCCTTCGTCGGTCATGATGGCGATGTCGGCCAGCCGTTCGTCGAAATGCCTGGCCGCCAGGCCCAACCGCCAGCGCAGCTTGTCGCGGCCGATCTCGCGCGCGGCGTCGAACGGGTCGTGCGCCACATCCTCGCCGACCAGGGCCAGCATCGCCGCATGGTCGCCGGCGTTCAAAGCTTCGAGATAGCGCTTCACCAGCGCCTGCGTTTCATGTTCGGGCATGTCGATCGATCCTCGTTCAAGGGCTTCCAGGGAAGACGCCGTGCCCCCGCCTATGGTTCCTTTTCAAGGATGTAGGGGAAATAGTCCTCCGGCGTGTCCAGCTCGTCCTCGTTCGCCTCGACCCGGCCGAGCATGGATATCCCCGCCTCATGGACCGTCCGCGGATCGCCGGACACCAGGGGGTGCCACCACGGCAGATCCCTGCCTTCCGCGACCAGCCGGTAGGCACAGGTGGAGGGCAACCAGCTGATGGTCGCGACATTGTCCGGTGTCAGCCGCACGCAATCACTCACCCGCTTGAAACGGTTCTCGTAGTCCTTGCAACGGCAGCCCTGTGCATCGAACAGGCGGCAGCCGACGCTGGTCCAGTGGATCTCGCCCGTGTCCTCGTCCTCGAGTTTGGCCAGGCAGCATTTGCCGCAGCCATCGCACAGGGATTCCCACTCCGCGTCGTTCATTGCCGCAAGCGGCTTGGTTTTCCAGAAAGGCTCGCTCATCAGCGACCTTTCGCCCGCCGGCGGCCGCCCGTCAAGCCGCTTGCCGGCGCATCGCGCCGCGCCTCGCCCGCCGCCGCGTCATCTTTCTGCACGCCTGGGTATCAATCGTCGCCCGGGTGGGACCGAAAGCGGAACCATGAGCCTCCTGGCCGGTTAAGCCGTCGATGGGACACCCTTACGAGGAGAAAACCTTATGAACACGCGACAGCGGATGATGACCAACACCGCGCTCGGCCTGTTGCTTGCCGCAGCGCCCCTGGTGCTCGCGCCGGCGCCCGCAACGGCGCAGCCGGCCCGCATCATCCTCGCCCAGGCGGACGAGAAGCCGGAAGGCATGACCGAGGAGGCTTGGCGTGCCCTGTTGAAGAAGCGCCAGGGCGAAGGCGAGGCACAGGGCGAGGAACCGATAACGCCGGAGGCAGAAGCCCCCGCGCCCGAATCTGCCCCTGCCCCCACGTCCGAGCCTGAGCCGGCCCCCGAGCCGGCCCCAGTGCCGGAAGTGCAGCCGGAAGTGCAGCAGGAAGCGCCCCCGCCACAGGCCGAGCAGCCGGCCGAACCCCAGGCCGAGCCCGAAGCCGCGCCAGAACCGCCTGCGGCCGAAGATGCGCCGGCGCCTGAAGCACCAGAGGCTGAAGCTCCGGCAAAGCCTGAGGAGCAGGAAGCGCCAGCCGCCGAGCAGCCCGATGGGGAGCCCGCCTCCGGGGAGGCGGCGCCTGAGCAGCCCCAAATAGAAGCCCCGGAGGCCGAAACGCCTGAACCTGAAGCTGCGCCCGAGGGTCAATCCGATGCTCCCGCTGCCGGGCAACCGGCCCCCGAGGCGGCACCACCGCCAGAGGCCGAGCAGCCACAAGAGACACCGCCAGCAGCGCCGGAGGCGGAAGAGGCACCCGCCGAAGAAACCGTCCCGACGCCCGAACCTGCCCCTGAGCGCGCTCCGCAACCCGATGCCGACGAGCCGCCGCCCGCCAATGCCGAAACTCCGGCGGACGAACCGGCGACCGAGGCCCCGCGGGAACCCGATGCAGAAGCCGGGGAACCGGCCGGCGAAGCGCTGCCTGAAAACGCCGCCCCGGTCCTCGACAGCCAGAAGGAGAGCGGAGCCGAGGGAACGGCGCAACCCGCCGATGGCGAGGATGCTCCGGCAGATGCCGCACCGGCGCCGGCGGCCGAAGAACCCGCTGCTCCACCGCCCGAGACCGATGCCGAGGCGCAGGCCGAAACCATCGATCCGGAAACCTTGAAGAACGAGATTCGCGACATCGTCCGCGAGGAGGGCCAGCGCATCGAGATGGGCGCCACACGTGAGGAGCGCCGCGAACGCCGCCGCGATCTGCGTCAACGCCACGAAGGCACGGAGGTCGTCAGGGAGTTCAACGACAATCGCACCATCATCGAGATCAACAACCAGATCTTCGTCGACAGTCCCGACAGCGACCGCATGATACGCGACGACGACGAGGTCTATTACGAGGAACTGCCGCGCGGCCGCGTGCGCGAGGTGGTGATCCGCCCCGACGGCGTGCGCCTGATCACGGTGCGCAACCGCTATGGCGACATCATCCGTCGTGTGCGGGTGGCCCCGGACGGGCACGAGCGGGTGCTGGTCTTCGTTCCCGACGACCGTCTCGACGGCGAGGCCCGCTGGCGCGATCCGGGCCGCGACCTGCCGCCGCTGCGCCTGACCATTCCGGTCAGCGACTACATCCTGGAGGCCGAACTGACCGACGATCCCGACCGCTATTACACCTTCCTGCAGCAGCCGCCGGTCGAATCGGTGCGCCGCATCTACTCCCTGGAAGAGGTCAAGCGCTCGGCGCGCGTCCGCGACATGGTTCGCCGCATCGATCTCGATACGATCGAGTTCGCCTTCGGCTCGGCGGATATCGAGGAGAGCGAGATCGACGAGCTTGAATCGATCGCCGGCGCCATCGAGCGCATGCTGCAGGACAACCCGGCGGAAACCTTCCTCATCGAAGGCCACACCGACGCGGTCGGCTCGGATCTTGCGAACCTCGCCTTGTCCGACCGGCGTGCTGAATCGGTCGCCCGCGCCCTGACCGATGTCTTCGCCATCCCGCCGGAGAACCTGGTGACCCAGGGCTACGGCGAGCGCTATCTGAAGATCGACACCGAGGAGCGCGAGCGGGAGAACCGCCGCGTCGCGCTGCGCCGCATCACGCCGCTTGTCGCGCCGGTCGCCAGCGCGAACTGAGCCGGCGCCGCATCAGGACCGGCTGGAGCGAACCAGAGCGACGCTCCAGCCGGCAGGATTCCGCTTGGTGCCCGCGTTTTGGGAAAGCGGAAGGAGCCCGGCCGGAAGTTCCCTCCTCCGGCCGGGTTCTGCCTGCAAGCCGGCGATCCGTTGCGCCGATGCTCGAGAGGTCTCAGTCAGCCGTCTGGCCCAGCGCCGAAATCCCGCCATTGGCCGCCGACCAGGGCAGCGGCGCGTTGAGGAATTTCTCCACCTCGGCCAGCGTGTTGTCGTCGAACAGCTTTTCCTTGCGCGCCACCGCCAGCACATCCCACCAGGTGGTCAGATAGTGCAGCTTCATGCCGGCGTCCTCGAGCCGCTTCGGTGTTTCGGGGAAAATATCGTAGTAGAACACGGCGAACGTGTCGGTCACCTCGGCGCCGGCCTTGCGGATCGCCTCGGCGAACTTGACCTTGCTGCCGCCATCGGTGGTCAGATCCTCCACCAGAAGCAGCCGCGCGCCATCCTTCAAATGCCCCTCGATCTGCGCATCGCGGCCAAAACCCTTCGGTTTCTTGCGCACATAAAGCATCGGCAGGGCCAGCCGGTCGGAAAGCCAGGCGGCATACGGAATGCCCGCCGTCTCGCCGCCCGCCACCGCATCGAATTTTTCAAAACCCGCATCGCGCAGCACCACGGAAGCTGCGAAGTCGATCACCGCCGAGCGGATGCGCGGATAGGAGATCAGCTTGCGGCAGTCGATATACACCGGGCTTTTGAGCCCCGAGGTGAAGGTGTACGGCTCGTCGGCGCGGAAATGCACCGCCTTGATCTCGAGCAACATCCTGGCCACGGTTTCGGCGATCAAGGCGCGGTCGGGAAAAGTGTTGGCGAACATGGCTGGCCCTCGGTTTGTGACGCGGCTTCCAGCTATCAGGATTGTGCGCCTTGAGGAAGTTTTCTTCGCTATATTCCCGTGGATGGCGCGTTTGCGGACATGCCCTTGCATGGAAAAAATTCTCGACGGTGGCTGTCGGATTGCGGCATGGTCGCGCGTCTTCCATTCATGAAAGGAACCGGAATGCTCTACGCTCTTCTGTGCTACCACGATGAAGACGTCGTCACCTCCTGGTCGAAGGCCGAGGACGACGCGGTTCTGGCAAAGCGCCGCCGCGTCCAGCAGGGCATGATCGACCAGGGACGCATGGGGCCGGCGGTGCGCCTGGTTCCAACCTCCGCCGCCACGACCATTCGCGTCTCCGGCAACGAGCAGATCGTCCTCGACGGCCCGTTCGCCGAGACCAAGGAACAATTGCTCGGCTTCTATATGGTCGATTGCGACAGTCTCGACGAGGTCATCGAATTCGCCAAGCGGCTGAAGGAAGGCGAAAGCGTCACCTTCGAAATCCGCCCGATACGCATTTTCGAGAAGGGCGTCCTGTCTGGAAAGGAAACGCTGGCATCATGACGGACCCGGCCTGGATCGAAGCGGCATTGACCGGCGCCCGCCCGCAGGCGATGGGCGCGCTGCTGCGCTATTTCCGCGATCTCGACCGGGCTCAGGAAGCCTTTCAGGAAGCCTGCCTGCGCGCCATGAAGCATTGGCCGGTGAAGGGGCCGCCGCGCGACCCCGCCGCCTGGCTGATCTTCGTTGGCCGCAACGCCGCCCTCGACCATGTGCGGCGCGACAGCCGCAACACCGCATTGCCGCCCGAAGACAAGATCTCCGATCTGGACGATGTCGAGACGGACATGGCCGAACGGCTCGACGACGCCCACTACCGCGACGATATCCTGCGCCTGATGTTCGTCTGCTGCCATCCGGACCTGCCGGCCACCCAGCAGGTGGCGCTGGCGCTGCGCATCGTCTCCGGCCTCACCGTGCCGGAGATCGCCAGCGCCTTCCTGGTCGGCGAAAAGGCCATGGAGCAGCGCATCACCCGCGCCAAGCGCCGCGTCGCCGAGGCCAATGTGCCGTTCGCCGCTCCCGATGCGGCCGAACGCGCCGAGCGCCTCGGCGCGGTCGCCGCCATGCTCTATCTGGTCTTCAACGAGGGCTATTCGGCCTCCAGCGGCGACAGCGTCGTGCGCGCCTCGCTGTGCGACGAGGCGATCCGCCTGATGCGGCTCCTGCTCAGGCTGTTTCCCGCCGAGCCGGAAATCATGGGCCTTCTCGCGCTGATGATCCTGCAGCATGCGCGCACCGCAGCGCGCATGGATGCCGATGGCAATGCCGTGCTCCTCGAAGACCAGGACCGCAGCCTGTGGAAGCGCCCGCTGATCGACGAAGGGCTCGCGCTGGTCGACAAGGCGTTGCGCCACCGCCGTCCCGGCCCCTACCAGGTCCAGGCGGCCATTGCCGCCCTGCACGCCCGCGCCGCGCGTCCTGAGGACACGGACTGGCAGGAGATCGACCTTCTCTACCAGACGCTCGAGCGTCTGCAGCCTTCTCCTGTCATCACGCTCAACCGTTCGGTGGCGGTTGCCAAGACGCGCGGCGTCGAAGCCGCGCTCGACCTGCTCGCCCCGCTGGCCGAACGTCTGTCGGGCTATTTCTATTTTCACGGCGTGCGCGGCGCTTTCCTGAGCGAGGCCGGCCGCAGCGAGGATGCCCGCGAAGCCTTCGACCGCGCCATCTCCCTTGCCCGCACGCCGGCCGAAGCAGCCCACATCCGCATGCATCTCGACAAGCTTTCGGAAAAAACCCGCGTCTCCTGAAATTCATCAAAGAAAAAATGTCGGCCGCTTGATCTGCAGCGCGTCCTCCGGGTATCGGCGCACCCCCGCGCCGCATGAACATAGGAGAAAGCAATGCGTTTTGTCTGTCTGATCCATCTCAACGAAGCCACGCTGGACGCCCTGCCTGAACAGGAGATGTCGCAGCTCATCCGGGAATCGCTCGCCTATGACGAGGTGCTGGCGGCGTCCGGCCACATGGTCGTCGCCCATGCCCTGCGCTCGCCTTCCGAAGCGCTGCATCTGCGCAGCCGCGGCGGCAAGGTGGTCGCCCTGGACGGCCCGCACGCCGAAACGAAGGAACAGCTGATGGGCTTCATCCTGATCGAGGCGAAGGATTTGCAGGACGCCATCGATGTCGCCGGAAAAATCCCCTGTGCCGCCTACGGCACGGTGGAGTTGCGCGCCGTCACCGGCATCTCCGAGGCGCCAAACGCAATCGCCTCCTGATTCCGCGTCCTGACAGAATGCTGTCAGGAGGACTGTGCGATTGTGCATTTGGCCTCGCGCGACCGTGCGCCGCTTTACCCCGTTATCTTGACCGTCACGGCGCAGGATCGCGCACCGTGGCACAGACAGAGGATCGTCATGAACGCCCCCGTTGAAACAGCCCGCGCCGGCCGACGCGAATGGATCGGCCTCGCAGTGCTCGCCCTGCCGTGTCTGCTCTACTCCATGGACATGACGGTTCTCAATCTCGCCATTCCGCATCTGAGCGCCGCGCTCAAGCCGACCGGCGCCCAGCTTTTGTGGATCGTCGACATCTACGGTTTCCTCATCGCCGGCTCACTCATCACCATGGGCACGCTGGGAGATCGGATAGGCCGGCGCAAGCTGCTGATGATCGGTGCCGTCGCCTTCGGTCTCGCCTCCATCCTGGCGGCCTTTTCCACGACGCCGGCGATGCTGATCGCCGCCCGTGCCCTGCTCGGTTTGGCAGCCGCGACGCTCGCCCCCTCGACATTGTCCCTCCTGCGCAACATGTTTCACGATCCGCGCGAACGCACATTTGCGATCGGTGTGTGGATCTCCAGCTTCTCCGCCGGTGCCGCCATCGGCCCGCTGGTCGGCGGCTTTCTGCTCGGCTATTTCTGGTGGGGTTCGGTGTTCCTCATCGCCGTGCCGGTCATGATCCTCCTGCTTCTGGTCGGCCCCTTCCTGCTGCCGGAATTCCGTGATCCGGATGCCGGCAGGCTCGACATCGTCAGCGCCCTCCTGTCCCTGGTGGCGATCCTCTCCGTCATCTACGGCATCAAGCACAGCGCCGAACATGGCCTCTCGCCGCTGGCCGGCGGCGCCATCGCCCTGGGTGCCGTGCTGGGCCTCGTTTTCGTCCTTCGCCAGAAAAAGCTCGCCGATCCTTTGATCGATCTCAGCCTGTTCCGCCGCCCCGCCTTCAGCGCTTCGCTGCTGGTCAACCTGTTCGCCTTCTTCATCGCCTTCGGCTCGTTCCTGTTCATCGCGCAGTTTCTCCAGCTCGTGCTCGGCCTGACACCGCTCCAGGCGGGCCTGTGGTCGCTGCCGTCCAGCCTTGCCTTCATCGTCGGCTCCATGCTGACGTCGATGCTGACCGCCAGCATTCGCCCACCGCTTGTGATGGCGCTTGGCCTGATCCTCGCCGCTGCCGGTTTCGTCTGCGTTGCCTGGGCCGCCGCCAATGCGGACCTGGTGGTCATGATCGCCGCTTTCACCGTGTTCTCTCTCGGGCTGGCGCCGGTCTTCACCCTCACCACCGATCTCGTGGTCGGCACGGTTTCGGCGGAGCGCGCCGGCGCGGCCTCGGCCATCGCCGAAACCTGTACCGAACTCGGCGGCGCGCTGGGCATTGCCGTGCTCGGCAGCGTGGTGACCGCCGCCTATCGGACAGGCATGGAACAGGCAGCGCGCGGGATTCCCGCCGATGTTGCGGCCACCGCCCGCGACACGCTGGGCGGCGCGCTGACCGTGGCCGCAGATCTGCCGCTGGTGGCTGGCGCGGCGTTGATCGAAGGCGCGCAGGGGGCGTTTTCCGATGGCCTGGTCGTAGCAGCGTCGGTCTGCGCCGTCATTGCTCTGGCCACAGCGCTGCTGGTCACGCTGATGCTGCGCGAGGTCGGCACGCCCAGCCCGGATGGCGATGTCCACGCCGCCGCCGGTTGAAATGTCGCCGGCGGCCGGCAGGGGCAGGCACATGCCCACACAAAAACAGCACAGCTGTCGGATCGCGGGGGGCTCGTTCGTCCTCATGACAAGGCCCGACAAACGGGCTGGGCAAAAAGGAGAAGAACAATGTCAGATGTCGAAACCGCCGTTCAGGAAATGCCGCCGGTGCTGGGCGGGGTCGTCCCCTATCTGATGGTCGGCGGCGCCTCCAAGGCGGCCGCGTTCTATGAACAGGCTTTCGCCGCGCGCGAGGTCTACCGCCAGCCGAGTGACGATCAGGGCCGCACCATGCACATCCACCTGCATATTCATGGCGGCTCGGTCATGCTGTGCGATCCCTATCCCGAATACGGCCAGCCGCTGCAAAAGCACCAGGGCTTCACCCTGACGCTGGCGGTCGACGACGTCGATGGCTGGTGGGCGCGTGCGGTCGGCTCGGGTGTCGAGGTCGTCATGCCGCTGGAGAAGATGTTCTGGGGCGACCGCTATGGCGAGGTGCGCGACCCCTTTGGCGTGAAATGGGCGATCGTCGGAAAATGACGCCCGAACGAGACCCTCGCGTGCGTTGCCCGCATGCACTCGCGCCGTGAGGGCTGCGACGATCCGGCTCCCCCAAGCGCTCCCCAGCCCGAGGGCCGACGAAGATCGTCGCTGCGGCCGGAGAATCTCGCGAAAGCGGGATTTTCCGGCCGTTTTCATGCGAGATTCGCATTTATGCGGATGTCAGGTGATTTTACCTGACTGCGAAATGCGATAGGTTTCGGCGAAAGGGGCGCAGCAGCGCGGCAAACCCTTTTCATCGGCGCTTGCAGGACTGCCTGCGCCACTATCTTCCGACACAAGCGATTGAGAGACAGACATGAGCCAGATCAAGAGCGGCGATGTCGTGCGCATCCATTATACGGGCAAACTGGCCGACGGAACTGAGTTCGATTCGTCCGCCGGCCGCGAACCGCTGGAGTTTCAGGTCGGCAGCGGCCAGATCATTCCCGGCCTCGACCGTCAGGTGGAGGGCATGGCGGTCGGCGACAGCGACACCCTGACCATTCCCGCCGACGAAGCCTACGGCCCGCGCGACGAAGCCCAGGTCCAGATCGTTCCGCGCTCGGCCTTGCCGCCGGAGCTGGAACTGGCGCTGGGCGCCAGCCTGCAGGCGACCACGCCGGACGGCGGCGAAATCGCCCTGACCGTGGTCGATCTGACCGACCAGGAGGTGACCGTCGACGCCAATCACCCGCTCGCCGGGCGCGACCTGGTTTTCGACGTCGAGATCGTCGAAATCGTCGGCGGCTGAACAACGATGCCGGGCCGCCCGTCTGCGGGCAGCCCGGCCAGGGCCCGTTACTCGGGCGTTGCTTCCGGCGCGTACTGGGCGGCGAACTCCGCCGATGGCGGAATCGGCTTGATGATGTCGATCAGCACGCCACTGGGGTCGGCGGTGATGAAATGCCGCTGGCCGAACGCCTCGTCGCGCAATTCCTGCAGGATCGGCAGGCCGGCCGCGACAGCGCGCTCATACTCTCCATCCGGGTCGTCCACCTCGAAGTTCAGGATCAGGCCCGAAACGCGCCCACGCCCTGCCGCAGGAATGGTTTCATGCGTTCCATCCATCACCGCCAGGTTGACACCCGGGTTCTCGCTCGACTGCAAATGCACATACCAATCGGCCTCGAACAGCGGCTGAAAACGAAAATGCGTGCAGTAGAACGCCGCGGTTTCCGCGACCTTGTCGGTCATGATGACTGGATAATAGCTCGTGCTTTTCATGATTTACCTTTCCCTGGTGCTGAGAGGCTCCGATCAGAGCCGGCGTGACGAACGGGTTTTCCTTTTCTGCAGAACTGATTTATACATGCAGCCTGTACGTAAATTCAACTAACATACAGGCTGCATGTATGCAACAGGAATCTGCCCGCCGTTCCAACCGTGAACGGACAGAGGAAACCCGCGAGAAACTGATCGAGGCGGCACGGCGTCTTTTCGTCGAGAAATCCTATGCCGAAACCGGGACGCCTGAGATCGTCAGGATGGCCGGCCTGACGCGCGGCGCGCTGTATCATCATTTCGCCGACAAGCAGGCTCTGCTCCAGGCGGTGGCCGAACGCGAGGCGGAGAAGGTGGCGGCACAGGTCGAGCAGGGATCGGGCACCGCCGCCTCGCCCATCGACGCGCTCATCGACGGCGGCAACGCCTATCTGGCGGCAATGGCCGAGCCCGGCCGCACCCGGCTCCTGCTCCTCGATGGACCCGCGGTCCTGGGACGCGCGCTGATGGACGAGATCGACAACCGCCACGGCAACAGAACCCTCCGCGAAGGCCTGGCTGCCGCCATGCGCGCCGGCACGGTACGCCGCCTGCCGCTCGACCCGCTGACCAGCCTTCTGGCGGCTGCTTTCGACCGGGCCGCGTTGTCCATCGAGGCCGGTGCCGATGCGGATGCCTGCCGCCGCGCCCTGGCCGGATTGATCGCGGGCCTGGCCGAACCGGATAGCGGGACCAACGGCAGGGATTGAGTTTGTCGGAGAAGAATGCGCCGCGATCACCCGCGCGGCTTGGGCACATCCTGCTTCAGCCCTGCGACGAGCTCGCGCGCGGCCGAAAAGAATTCGCGATACAGGATCGAGCCGAAGACGAGCACGCTCACGATGATCCCCGCCCAGATGGAAACGAACCAGGCGATCATGGCGATGGCAAAGTAGTAGACCCGTATCCCATGGTTGAAATTGCGCGCGGCAAGCGTGTTGAGCGCCGCCATGATGAAGATCTCTTCCTGGTCCGCCTCATCCGCATGGTCGGCTGCCCCGAGCATGATGCAGAAATGGTTGAACTGGCGCAGCGACAGGGTGAACGCCATGAACGCCATGACGAACATGATCAGGAAGATGATGATGTGGCGCTCCACCGCCGCCTTGGTGAGGTCGAGTTCGGGCTGCATCACCGAAACCGCATCCACCACGGAATCGACCTGCCCCAGGACAGCGATGACCGCCAGGATGATCAGCACCGTGGTCGAAGCGAAGAACGACACCGCGCTCATCAGATTGCCCGACAGGATCGCGTCGAGCGGCGTGTCGCGGCGCACCGCATTGCGCACCCAGCGCTTGCGCTGCGCGCCCATGATGATCGACAGGGATGGTCGCCGCCGCTCGAGCCAGCCGGCAAAAACCGCATAGGACAGCCAGCACAGCAGAGGAAACAGGGAGGCTGCGAGCGTCACGATGGGTCGTTCCCTCTGTCCTGTTGCGCGGTCTCGCAGGCCGGCCCGGCGGGAGGCTGGTGAACCTCACCGCCTGCGGCTCAATCGAAGATCGCCTCGCCCTGCTCGTCGATCACCTGCCGTCCCTTGCGCACGGCCTGGTCGGCGGCAAGCTCGGCGCTCGGAAACCGGTCGGCGCGCACAAGCCTGTGCTCCTTGCGCCCACCGTCCATATCCTTGGATATCATGGCACAGGTCTGGTACTGCCCGCCCTCGGCGAACGGCGTCGGCTGGATGGTGAATCCCTTGTGCTCGACAGCCTCGCCGACCGGCTTGCCGGCACCCGCCTGCCCGCCGCCGTCCGCGCCGCCGAAGAGCCGTTTCAAGAATGACATGCGCTTACTCCCATGATTACCGTGGCTTATAGCAGTTTCTGCCGTCAGGTGGAATCACCTGACGTCCGCATAAACGCGGAAGAGCAAGTCGATGGAGCGTCCTTGTGCAGCGCCTGGATGGACGCGTCCGATGCCATTGCTGGATCCTACGACGGTTGGCCGCGTCCTACACCGCGCGGCTGACACGAAGAAGCCGCGCAAGGCCCACTCGTCCTTTGCCGGCCCTTAGCCACCTCCGGGATAATTCGGGCTTTCGCGCGTGATCGTCACGTCGTGGGCGTGGCTCTCGCGCAGGCCCGCGCCGGAAATGCGCACGAAGGTCGCCTTGTCGCGGAAGTCGGCCAGGTTGGCCGCGCCGACATACCCCATCGCCGCCTTCAGGCCGCCGGTCAGCTGGTGCAGAACGCCGGCGGTCGGCCCCTTGTAGGGCACCTGCCCCTCGATGCCTTCGGGCACCAGTTTCAGCGTGTCGCGCACTTCCGCCTGGAAATAGCGGTCGGCCGAGCCGCGCGCCATTGCGCCAACGGAACCCATGCCGCGATAGGCCTTGAACGAGCGGCCCTGGTGCAGATACACCTCGCCCGGGCTTTCATCCGTGCCGGCCAGCAGCGAGCCGACCATGGCCGCCGCCGCGCCGGCGGCGAGCGCCTTGGCCAGGTCGCCCGAATACTTGATGCCGCCATCGGCAATCAGCGAGATGCCGGCCTTCTCGGCCGTCTCCATCGCAGACATGATGGCCGAAAGCTGCGGCACGCCGACGCCGGCGACGATGCGTGTCGTGCAGATGGAGCCCGGCCCGATGCCGATCTTCACCGCGTCGGCACCGGCGTCGATCAGCGCCTTGGTGCCGTCGGCGGTGGCCACATTGCCCGCGATGATGCGCACGGCGTTGGAGAGTTTCTTGGCGCGGGTCACCGCATCGAGCACGCGCTGCGAATGACCGTGCGCCGTGTCGATCACCAACAGATCGACGCCGGCGTCGATCAGCCGTTCGGCGCGCTCGAAGCCGTCATCGCCGACGCTGGTGGCCGCCGCCGCACGGAGCCTGCCCTGCGCGTCCTTGGCCGCGTGCGGGTTGAGCTGCGACTTCTCGATGTCCTTGACGGTGATCAGGCCGACGCAATTGCCGGCCTCGTCGACCACCAGCAGCTTCTCGATGCGATGCTGGTGCAGAAGCCGCTTGGCCTCGTCCTGCGCCACGCCGTCACTGACGGTGATCAGGTTCTGGTGGGTCATCAATTCGCGCACCGGCTGGTCGGGGTCGGAGGCGAAACGCACATCGCGGTTGGTCAGGATGCCGGCCAGCCGGCCGGTCGTGTGGCCGCCGGCGCCGCCGTTCTCGACCACCGGAATGCCGGAAATGCCATGCGCCCGCATCAGCGCGTGCGCCTCGGCCAGCGTCGCGTCGGGACCGATGGTGATCGGGTTCACCACCATGCCCGATTCGAACTTCTTCACCTGGCGCACTTCCTCGGCCTGTTCGGCGGGCGAAAGGTTGCGGTGAATGACGCCGACGCCGCCGGCCTGCGCCATGGCGATGGCCAGGCGCGATTCGGTGACGGTGTCCATCGCCGCCGACAGGATCGGGATGTTCAACTCGATGTCGCCGGCGATGCGCGTGCGCACATCGGTCTGGCCCGGCATGACCTCCGAATGTCCCGGCTGCAGGAGCACGTCGTCGAAGGTAAGCGCCTCGGCGCCGGTTGCTGTCTCGATGATCTTTGCCATTGCCGACCCTTGAAGATGAGAGGATGCGCGGCCCCGCTGCTTTTTTTGGAAGCACGGCCTCGACTTCATGATTCCCTTTCAGGATTGGCGCTGGCTGGTACCACGTTGGCGCCACGTTGAAAAGGCGAAATGGCCTCTTATGCGCGTGGTTTGTCTCGCCATGGCGACGCATTCAGCACCAATGCCCCGCAAAGACTGCCACAGTACAAGCCAGGCCTCCCATGCTAAAGCCCGAACCGCCGATACAGCTCTTCCGGCCTGTTGCCGGCTCCGGCTAAAAACGAAGAACAGCCTTGAACCGCACCCTGCCGCTTATCCTCGCCGTCGCGCTCTTCATGGAGCAGATGGATTCGACCGTCATCGCCACCTCGCTGCCGGCGATCGCCGCCGATATGGGCACCAGCCCGGTGACGCTGAAACTGGCGCTGACCACCTATCTGGTGGCGCTGGCGATCTTCATTCCCGTCAGCGGCTTCATGGCCGATCGTTTTGGCGCCAAGCGCGTCTTTCGCACGGCCATCGGCGTGTTCGTCATCGGCTCGGTGGCCTGCGCCTTCTCCGATTCGCTTGGCGCCTTCGTCCTGTCGCGCTTCCTGCAAGGCATGGGCGGGGCCATGATGACGCCGGTCGGCCGCCTCGTCCTGGTGCGCGCCACGCCGCGCAACCAGCTGGTCACGGCGATGGCCTGGCTTTCCGTGCCGGCGCTGATCGGCCCGGTCGCCGGTCCGCCGCTCGGCGGCTTCATCACCACCTATTTCTCCTGGCACTGGATTTTCCTGATCAACGTGCCGATCGGCCTCATCGGCATCGTCCTGTCAGGCCGTGTCCTGCCGGAGTTCACCTCGGATGAGCGCGGCAGGCTCGACACCGTCGGCTTCCTCCTGTCGAGCATCGCCGCATCGGGCCTGGTTTTCGGCCTGTCGGTCATCAGCCTGCCGGCGCTGCCGCCGATCGTCGGCGTCATCACCGTTCTGATCGGCCTCATCGCGGCCGTTCTCTATGTTCGCCATGCGCGCCGCACGCCACGGCCCATCCTCGATCTGGGCCTTTTCTCCAACCGGGCATTTCGCGCCGCCATCATCGGCGGCTCGCTGTTTCGCATCGGCGTCGGCGCCGTGCCGTTCCTGCTGCCGCTGATGTTCCAGGTGGTGTTCGGGCTGACACCGTTCCAATCGGGCCTGCTGACCTTCGCCTCGGCCTTCGGCGCCATCGCCATGAAGTTCATCGCCAGCACTGCGCTGCGCCTCGGCGGCTTCCGGCCGGTGCTCATTCTCGCCGCGCTGCTTGGCGCGGTGAGCATCGCGGTCAACGCCTTGTTCACGCCGGCCACGCCGCACGCCGTCATCATCGTCGTGCTGATCGCCTCGGGCCTGTTACGCTCGCTGTTCTTCACCTCGTCGAACGCCCTCGTCTTCGCCGAGATCAGCGACCGTGAGGCCAGCCAGGCCTCGAGCATCGCCGCTGCCAGCCAACAGATCAGCATCGCGCTCGGCGTCGCCGTCGGCGGCGGCATTCTGGAGGCGACGACGGCCGTCACCGGGGCAGCCCTCGGCCTCGACGCCTTCGTCAACGCGTTTCTGATCGTCGCACTGCTTTCCGCCCTGGCCGCCATCCCCTTCTTCACCCTGCCGCCAGAGGCCGGCAGCACGGTTTCCGGCCATCGCCGCGGCCGGCTGGAAGCCGGCGACGGACAGACCCAGGTGGCAGAGTAGCTTTGCCGGCTAAAGCAATTCCAGGAAAAGTGGGAACCGGTTTTCCGTCCGGAATTGCGGAAAAACAATGAGATAGAGCATTCCTGTGACTCGGATAAAAATGGAAATTCTCTAGTTCGTTTCAGCGGCGGCAGCCGGCGCCGGCGCCAATTGCCCGGTGCATTCAAAGTATCTTTGCAGCACCAGGAGCGAGATCAGTTCTTCGCGCCGACGATCGCCGAAGCGGGCGACATGTGCATGCGCTGCGGCGATGATCGCGCGCGCCTCGTCCGGATGCTGCTCGAAATGGTCGACCGTCTGATCGAGATCGCTCAGGTCCTCGCGCAGCTCCACGTAATGCCGGCCGGGAACCAGCGCACCCTCCATGAACCACGTCTCGTAGCGTGGCCGCGGCATCAGGCAGAGCGAATTCGACGCCATGATCCATTTCAGATTGGTGGCGACGTCATTGCCCTCGAGCGAGACGATGTAGCGGCTTTCGAGTTGCTGCCGGATGGATAGATGCCCCTTGGGAGCGATCTGACCGAAACTGGCGCCAATATGACCGATATCGTGACGCGCATGGCCCGGATAGAGACTGACCAAACGCCTACGCGCCTCGGTGTGCAGAACGCCGCGCCAGACCGCCCGCGGGGTTTTTTCCTCAAACGACAGGCCGTCTTGAGGCCAGCGGAAATGGCGCAGCCGGTCGAGTTTCATGATGACCGCATTTTCGTTGGCGCCGGCGATCGGCCGGCTTTTGACGACCGCCGGCATGGCCGGCACCTTCGTGATGTCGCCGAACTCATAGGCCAGGCGCAGATCCTGGTCGAAAGCCAGGGTGAACTGACGCAGATCGTAATAGTAATAGCTTTGCCGGCGCGATATCTCGCCGAGGCGCGGCGCGCCGTCGATCGACGCATGCCCGACAAGCTTGTTGTAGTAACCGAGGCGCTCGGCAAGATCAGGATCGAGGCCATCGCGCCGGATTTCGGCCAGAAGCCGGCGCCAGCGCGCCTGCCAGTACCCGTAAGGCAAAGCTTCGCGGCCGATCGCACCGGCATAATAGGCGACCCGCCGCGCCGGGCTCTGCAAGCGGTCCCACATGGACATGCCCCCCTTCAGCATGGCTGCCCCCTCAGACCGGTCGCGGCTTTCCGGCCAATGCACTACACGTCGTCGGCATCCTGCCCGCCGCTCTCTTCCGGTTCACCTGCCTCCGGCCTGCCCTTGAAACCCTTGGCCAGAAGATAGAGCTCGACGGATTCGCCGCGCGAGGCCGGCGGCTTGACGTGATGGACGGAACGGAAATTCCGTTTCAATCCATCGAGCAGGCCGGCTTCCGTACCGCCCTGAAAGGTCTTGGCCAGGAAATGGCCGCCCGGCTTCAACACCGAGACGGCGAATTCGGCGGCCGCCTCGCACAGATGCATGGTGCGCATATGGTCCGTGCGGCGATGCCCGGTGGTCGGCGCGGCCATGTCGGACAGGACCACGTCCGGCGCGTCGCCGAGTGTCTCCAGAAGCCTGGCCGGTGCATCGTCGGCGAGAAAATCCATCTCCAGGACGATGGCACCGGGAACCGGGTCCATCCCCAGATAGTCGATGCCCACCACCAGCGGCTTCTCAGGCGTCGACTTCACCCGTTCGGCGGCGATCTGGCACCAGCCGCCGGGCGCCGCCCCCAGGTCGATGACGAGCATTCCCGGCGCCAGGATCTTGTGCCGGTCATCGATCTCGACCAGTTTGTAGGCGGCGCGCGAGCGCATGCCCTCGGCCTGCGCCCGATGCACATAGGGGTCGTTCAGATGCCGTTCGAGCCAGCGGCGCGAGGAATTCTTCAGGCCACGCTTCTTCTTGACCCGCGTCTTCAGCGCGCGGGCGCCGCCACCCTTGTTGACCGGCTTCTTCGTCATGCGCCGCGCCCCATCCGCCGTCGGCGCCACACGCCATCGGCCGCCATCATCTCGCTCAACATCCCCTCGCGCAGGCCCCGGTCGGCGACCCGCAGGCGCTCCGAGGGCCAGCGGCGGCGGATCGCCTCGAGAATGGCGCAGCCGGCCAGGACCAGATCGGCGCGATCGGCGCCGATGCACGGATTGGCCTTGCGCTGCTCGAAATCCCAGGACAGCAGCGTGTCGATCATCCGGTCGACATTGTCGCGCTCCATCCACAATCCATCGACGCGGCGGCGGTCATAGCGGGTCAGGCCGAGATGAACGCCGGCCAGCGTGGTCACCGTGCCCGACGTGCCGATCAGGTGAAAGCGCCCGCCGGCGGCGATCTCGGTCAGGCGGCCGCCATCGTCGAAGCGGGCCAGCATTTCGGAGACCGCGTCGATCATCGCGGCAAAGCTCTCGCGCGTGACATGATGACCGCCAAAGCGTTCGGCCAGCGAGACCACACCGACCGGCAGCGAGGTCCACGAGACGATGTGATCGGCCAGGCGCGGCGTGCGATGGCGCGAAATATCGACCAGGGCGATTTCCGACGACCCGCCGCCGATGTCGAACAGCACGACGCCCTCCGTGCCACGCTCGACCAGCGTGCCGCAGCCGGCAACGGCGAGCCGCGCCTCGGTCTGGCGGTCGATGATTTCCAGCGCCAGGCCCGTTTCGCTCTCGACGCGGGCAATGAAATCAGCGCCGTTTTCCGCCGAGCGGCAGGCTTCCGTGGCGATCAGGCGCATGCGCTTGGGTTTGCGCTGGCCAAGTTTGTCGGCGCAGATCTGCAGTGCCGCCACTGCCCGGTCCATCGCCGCCTCGCTCAAGCGCCCCTCGGCCGACAGCCCCTCGCCCAGGCGGACGATGCGCGAAAAGGCATCGACGACGCGAAAATTACCGGGGCGGGTGGGAATGGCGACCAGCAGGCGGCAATTGTTGGTGCCCAGATCAAGCGCGGCATAGCTCAGCCGCGCGCCATCGTCGACAGGCACCTGATCGCGCTGGATGGCGGGCTTGCTGGGCTGTGCGGCCTGCCCGCCGCCCGCCGCCGCGCCTGCCGCCACCGCGTCCTGGGGGCCGCGCAGATAGACCTTGCGCTTGCGCCGCTTGCGGCGTTTGCGCTTGCGCGGGCGCACCGTCTCGTCGCCGGACGAGGCTGCCGCCGCGTCCGGACGTGCGGAGGGACCGGATGGCCGTTCGTCGAAGCCGAGGCCCCCATCCGACGCTGCACCCTGAATGCCCCTCGCAACCGGCGAAACATCGCCGTTGTCGTGGTTGTCCACCGCTTTTCCTTTGCCGCCGCGCGAGCCTTTCGGACGCTGCAGGCAGCCCAACATCTTTGCGTTGCCGGCAGCGTATCAGCCTCGCGGGATTTCACCAAGTGGGGTGTTGCGCACACAGGCGCTCGTCCACCGGCGCCGATGTGACCGAGGATTTGAATTTCGAAGCACACTTGACTATAAGGGGCGGATCGCTAAATAGCGTGTTCACGCGGCCCGAGCCGCGCTGTTGGGGAATAGGTTAACGGTAGACCCACGGACTCTGACTCCGTTAGTCCTGGTTCGAATCCAGGTTCCCCAGCCACTCCTATATTATCCAATAAAATCAATTTCCTATCGGAACCTCAATCTCGCGGCGCAGGCTATTCCAGGGAACCAACACAGGTGAATCTCTAGGGAACGTCGCCCCCGTCCTCTCCATATGTCATGATCGTTCAAAGGGCTTCAGAGGACGGAACGTGGATTTCATATGGTGGCTGCCCGCGCTGATTGGATTCGGCAGCGACGCGGGAATGCACCGAAGCAACTGAAAGGCAGAGGCATTCACGCTCGCCGCTGAGGTGTCGAGCGAAGCCGGCCGGGCGATGGACATCATCAATGCCGCCATGCCTCGCTTAACCCGCCGCTACGCGCAGGTGTGCGGCGTCAATCCGGAAATGTGCGACGACATGGTCAAAGTGCTCAATGACCAGCGCGATGCCGCACTGAAGGTCATGCAGATGGCAGAGGATTGTAAGAAGCAAGTCACCGCCGCCGGCCGCGTGGATCGGGATAAGACGCTCAACCAATTACGGGAATGGCGAACTACAGCCTCGCGCAAGATTCCGTGGGTCGAGGAAACCGTCAATCGATACGACGCCATTCTATATGAAGCTGACGCGCGGTGAGGAGGCGCAACAGCGGGAAAGAGAGCAAAGAAAGAACACCATGTCCCCCGCTTTCATCTCGAACATTTCAAAGATGGCGACGACTGCGTTCGGACATACGACAAGCGGCCTGCCCCATCAGGGAGGGCCAACCATCCGAGAGGCGGGATGCGAGCGAGAAACTCCGGGGCAATCTTGAGCAATTCCAGGAAAAGTGGGAACCGGTTCTCCGTCCGGAATTGCGCAAAGACAAAGAGATGGAGCAGTCCGTGACTCGGAGAAAAGCGGAAATACTCCAGACCAGAGCTTCCTCGTTGCACGACGGCGTTCCCGAGATGAGCTGTATTCCGATAGATAATGCAGGATATCGACAGATTGATTGATGAGGCCCTCGGCGGGGAGGAAAGCTCAACAATCAACAGTTGATAAAGCATGTTCACAGCGCGGCGGCGCGATATTGCCACACGAGGTGAAAAATGGCGAAACCGTGTCAATTTTGAGATTGCCACGAGACTTTTAACGTGCATTTGTTCTGTCGGGGCTTGGAGGGATTTCATTTTTCAGCGCGCGAGCTGAACATTTGCATAAGAGAGGGAGGGCGATGCGGCATCGTACCACCGTTATCCGGACCAGGCTCCTTTTGTCCGGCACCGCATTGATTTCAGGAGTTTTCTATCTTTCTTCCAGTTCTGCATTTGCAGCTTGCACCATTGTTCCCACACCCGGGAATGACACATTCGTCTGCGATAGCGGAATACATGCAGGCGATGTCCTCGACCTGAATGGCGATAACGCGCTGACCATGCCTGCCGGTGGCACGGGCACGATCGACGGCAATGTCACTTTTGGCCCCGGCGTCGACACCGTCGAAATTCATTCGGGCGAGATCACGGGCAACGTCCAGCAGGGCGATGGCGTCGACGATTTCATCATGACTGGCGGCCAAATCGGCTCCCTCAACCAGGGGGGCCATTTCGATACTTTCTTCATGTCGGGAGGGCGCATTGTCGATGCCTTCGACGATGGCGATTACGCCGAGATGACCGGCGGACGCATAGGCCGTGTAAATCTGAAGCTTGCTGACAATGTCTTCATCATGTCCGGCGGCACGATCGACAAGAATCTCGTCGCCGGTTTCGGCAATGACACGATCGAACTTTCCGGCGGTACGATTGGCGGCAATATCAGCGTCAGCGGTGGCGACGACAGCGTTAGCGTGACCGGAGGCACGATCGGCGGCGAAGTCCGTATGAGCGTCGGCAACGACACCTTCGCCTGGGATGGCGGCGGCATCATCTATGGTGCGATCGATCTTGGCGGGGACGACGACATTGCATCGCTCAGCAACCTCACCGAGGCCAATATCGGGGCAACACCGCAAATCACCGGTGGGCTCGGCACGGATGCCCTCACCTTCGACAATGTGAAGACAGGCGATGTTGCCCGCTTCGACGGCTGGGAGACGGTCGACCTCACCAACGACACCCAGCTCACCTTCGACGACACTCTGGTGCTCGGCGACAGTGGAACCGGCACCGGGATACTCACAGTCGATTCCGCCAGCACGATCTATGGCGGTGGAGCCAATGGCGGGATTGCCGCCTTTACCGCAGGCCAGCTTGCCGATGTGGTCAATTCCGGCCGGATCGACCTTACCAATGGCGGCGCCAGCACTTCGGACACGTTCACGATTTCCGGCAATTACACTGGTAACGGCGGGCAGATCTTTCTTGACACCGTTCTTGGCGACGATTCCTCCGCCTCCGACAAACTGGTGATCGATAGCGGCGCTGCGTCGGGCACAACGGGCATGAACATCATCAATGCCGGCGGCTCGGGCGCCTTGACGGCACAGGACGGCATCATGGTCGTCGAAGCCCTCAACGGCGCGACTACGCAAAGCGGCGCTTTCGCGCTCAACAGCCGCGTCGCCGCCGGCGCATACGAGTATTATCTGTTCAAGGGGGGTGTCTCCGCAGGCAGCGCCGACAATTGGTATCTGCGTTCGACGATTCTCCCCAATTCAGAAGTGGCGGCTGCACCGGACCCGGTGGAGCCCTCTCCTCCCGCTCCCGAACCGGAAGAGCCCGAAGTTGCGCCGCCACCCCCACCTTCCGGGCTGCCGAGCGCTCCATTACCGTCCGAAGGAGATGAGACGACCGAACCGGCCGATCCCACTCCGCCGGTCGATGTTGGCGATCCTGAGCCGGATGCGCCACCGGCACCGCCACCGGCAGAACCGGCCGACCCTCCGGCACCACCGCCGGCTCCGCCATCTGATCCAGCGCCCATTCCGGTCGATGAAACGTCCACGCCACCGACGCCAGGAGCCACGCGCGTCGTTGCCGATGTCGTGCCCCTCTATCGCGTTGAGGTTCCGACCTACGCGGTCGCGCCGCCGATCGCGCATCATGTGGCGCTTTCGACTCTCGGGACTTTCCACGAGCGCCGCGGCGAGCAGATCCTTCTCCACGGGGGAGGCTGGCTACCGACGACATGGGGCCGGGTCTTCGGGCAGGACGCCGAGATGAAGTGGGACGGCACCGTCGCCCCGAGTTTCGACGGCAATCTCTTTGGCTTCCAGGTCGGACAGGACGTGTTCGGCCGCGAAACCGACAATGGCCATTTCGACCGCGTCGGCTTCTTCATCGGCCATGCCAATATGGATGGCAGCGTGAAGGGCCAGGCGCTGGGCTGGAACGATCTCGCCGTCGGCGAGATCGATCTCGGCGGCACGAGCTTCGGCGGCTACTGGACGCATATCGGACCGCGGGGCTGGTATGTCGATGCCGTGTTGATGGGGACCTGGTTCAGTGGCGATGCATCGTCGAGTTCAGGCGAGAGCATCGATATCGACGGCACCGGCATCACCGCTTCACTCGAAGGCGGCTATCCGTTCGCCCTGACCGATCAATGGACGCTCGAACCACAAGGCCAAATCATCTGGCAGCACCTTTCGCTGGACGATTCCGCGGACAGCTTCTCGTCGGTCTCCTTCGATACGGATGATACTGTCACTGGTCGCTTGGGCTTCCGGTTGCAGGGCAGTTACCAGACCAGTGCCGGTCTCATTCAGCCCTACGTCAAGGCCAACCTCTGGCACAACTTCTCGTCCGAGCAGACAATCCGCTTCGGTAGCGACCCGATCGCGACAGAGATCGATGGGACGTCGCTGGAGTTCGGGGGCGGCATGATCGCAAAGCTGAGCGAGAATGCCAGCGTGTTTGCGACAGCGGATTACACGACCAATCTCGGCGGCGAGAAGGCCCGCATCTTCGAAGGTAATATCGGCCTCAGTATTAAATGGTGATGCGCAGACAGCCGGCAGATAAGTGAGCACGGAGAACTTTTTATCGAAACTGTTCTCGCACAATTGAACTGCTTCTTCGAGCGATACAACGTCATCTCGGATATGCCGAGTTGGCGGATCAGGTCAGCGACGGGCACCCCATCTCGACCTGCTTGAGAGCAGCCACAATCTGCTCAGTCGAATGCCGTCTCGTCTTCAAAGCGAACTTCCTCCTTAAGGAAAGCCCGCCAGAAAGCCAATGCATGTCGCATTCAGATTGACCTGCTCCCCTGAATGTACCCATTC